>JAHLWE010000245.1 GCA_019058135.1 Promethearchaeota archaeon
GCCTTATAAAAGGGTTGAGTCGGATTAATATCGTTTTTTGCTGTCTCATAAACAATTTTAAATATTTCTCTAACTGAATTAATAGAATCATTTTTGTTATCAATTATTAATGGTGTGGCCATTATCACTCTACTAAGGAACAGATAATCTGTTTTATGAAGTCTTCTTTGTTTTAGAAATTCATTTGGATGTTTCCTTCTTAAGACATCGAGAATTTCTTTTAAAGTTGTTTTAATCAATTTTTTTTCGCTTTCTGTTTGAGTATTTAAATTATAGTTTTCGAATTTCCAGGGGGTATTTTGATATTTATTCTTTAAATGATCTACAATTCCTTCTAAATAATTTGAAATTCTTTTAGGTTTTACTTCAAATTTAGGGTTTAATAATCTTATTGCTTTACGAAATATTTTGGTGGGGGTTGATATTGAATTTGTGACAGTTTGGTAAATATCATTAAAACTGTTATAGTCTGACCTATTTCTCAATGCTAACGGTGTTGCTTTGATAATATTAACAATAAGAGGTGTGTCGTTTTTATATAATTGTATGTTATTTTTAAATAATTCAGCATGAGTTTCTCTAAGATTTTTCAAAATCTCTTTATAAATCTCTTTTATTCTATAATTTTCTTTATGAGTCAAATTCTCATAATTTTTGAAGTCCCATGAATTTAATTCAAAAACCTTTTTTAGAGAATTTATGATTAACCCCAAATAATTCTTAGCTCTAATAACTGTATTGTTATCAAGTTGTTTTTCTATTTTCTTCTTGTTTTTACTATTATTTCCTAAATCAATTTCTGCTTTTTCCTTCCTTTGATCCTCTTTAATTTTATTGTTTAATACCTCATTCATATCTTGAGCCTTTCTCTTTTCCGATAATTCTTTTACATCGTTATTTATCGAAGGGGGTTCTTTTCCCTCTTGTTTTACTATTCTCTTTATCGTCATTCCCTTATTAACAACAGAATTATTGTTCTCATTTTTTTTGACATCTGAACCATCTCTCCCTCTCATACTGATAGGCACATAATTTTTTCCTTCCTGTCCTGATTTTTGCTTTTTGATATTCTTGTGAGTTTTTTCGGCTCTATTATTAGCCTCGTGATTATTCTCCTGAACGGTGGAAGTTGTATCGGCTGTAATTTTTCTTATCTTTTCCGTTTTACTCTTGTAATTTTTATGTATCTTATCGGACTCAACTCCTTCGGTAAGGTCTTTATTCGGCTTTTTTATTAAATCTGGTCTGGTCATGTTATTTCTCTTGTCTTTCCTAGCATCTAAAGCGTCCCTCTGACTCATACTAATGGGCACGATATTCAATTTTTTTCATTTTTTCTCCTGCTTTTGCGGTTCTTGATAATCCCTTCTATGCAAGCCAGAAATCTCTTTGCTTTTATGGTCTTTCTTAATTTCCACTGCATTTTTTATAACACAAACACCTCAAATTTAAAAATTATCATTGAATATTTTTTGGACTAAAGCTATTTAAATAGAAAATTCACACACTCCTTTTTCTATCTTATGACCGCTCAAATTTTCTATAAAATGATTATTCATCTAAAAATTTCAATAGGATTATAAAATATATCTTGATTTATCGCTTTAAACCAAATTAATTATTTTATCTCAACTTATATATCTCTTTACACTTCGAGATGACTTATAGAATGATATTTCTCAATTAAATGGGATATTTAATATTAAATGTTTATATTGACTAAATCTTTCGCCATTTACTTAATTTATATCTTCTATATTTAATATTGTTATCTGGAGTGTGCAAAGAAAAGGCAAGATTAAAATATTAGCTAATTGCAAATGTAAGGATTGCCCGTATTGTAATTGTGGGTTATATAATCTCCAAAACTTGATTTTCTCATTAAGAATCGATAAGAAATATTCAATTGATGATATTTACTATTATCTATTAAAGGAGTTTGAGATTATTATATATCGAGGTGATTTGATTGATTTTTTTGAAAGTCTAATACATTCATTCAATACAATAAAAAATATTTGTGAATCCTTAATATTGAATGAGGTTATAAAAGAAAAATTATTATTTATTCCAAAAATGATTGAAAAAATTAAAGATCCAAAAATTTCAAACAATTAAATTAAATATGGATGATATACTAATTATTTATTAATATTTAGAAGATTTCCAACAGAGGCATGCTTTATAGTATTTTCCTTTATCAAACTAAATCCGGATTGTTAATGTTTGATAAGAGTTTTCAAAGGATAAGTCGTGGAAAAATGGAGTTATTTTCATCGTTTTTCTCGGCGATTAAAAGCTTTATTCAAGAAATGTTATTAGAGGGCTCAAAAGATTTAAAGAATATTGAGTTGGGGAATTATGTCGTAAAAATTACTACTATTTCTGGACTTAATGTTGATCTTGTTTTAATTATAGACCAAGAAGATAATAAAAAAGCTAATAAACTTATTCCTAAGATAATTAAAGTTTTACTTAAACATCAAGAAATTTTTATGGAGTGGAATGGAAATACTAATCTATTTGATATTTTGGATTATCCAATTACCCAGTTAATTGGTTCTGAAAAATCATTAATTGATGAAAAAACTCTTACGGATAATCAAATGGAGGTTTTAAAATCAATTTGGGAGCAAAAAGGTGCACTCACTCCCCAAAAAGTTGAGGATTTATTAAAAGAAAAGCAATTTTTAGAAAAGCGATTAAATCAAACCGAAAATTTATTAAGAAAACAAAAGATAATTGAGGACATTTTAGAAATTTCTAATCAATTAAAGGATAATGATGGATATAGACAATATCAGAAAAGATTCCAGCAGGTAAAAAGAGAGATTGATGATACAAAATTTAAAATTAAATATTATTTACAAAGAGCAAAAGAATCTTTAAGTGAGTCTTTAAAAAAAATTGGTCAGAAACCTCTTATTGAGGGAGAATATAGAGACACATATTTAAATCTATATTCTTTTGGTTCA
>JAHLWE010000246.1 GCA_019058135.1 Promethearchaeota archaeon
CTGCTACATTTATAACTGCAATTTCGCACTGGAGCACATTTACATCTATTTTAACTGTGAGGGAGATTGGAACAGTTCTAGCATTTTCACTCGTCCATTTTCCGTTTTTGTTAATTAAAGAATTTTATTTCAGGACTATTCAAGGTCACCTTAATACTCAAAATAAGATTAAGGAATATTCACAAATGACGGTGATTGGAATTTTCATTGATAATATACTTTACGTTCCAATTATGCTCTTACAGTGGGGTGGTTCAGGCCTTGCGCTTTCTCTAACTGTTTTAATACTATTTTCGATGATTCAACAAGTCTTAGTTACATGGGTTTATATGTACAGCGGTCGAAATATTTTAGGATCAACAATTTTTCTATGTATTTTCTATTCGTGGATGACCGTTAATTTTTTCTCATTTGGAGTAAATTAATTTAATTCTTTTTTTTTTTAATTTAATCTATCATCTATTTTATGATTGAAATTCAGTGCTTTAATCTGGCGTTATGGAGGTTTTATGTTTTTAATTTTTGCTCTTCGGAAAGTTTTTGAAGATATTCACTTTCCTTTTGCTCGTGTAATTGCATGATATATTTTTTCTTTTTAAGCCATTCAGGTCCATCTAATGGATACCAATGTAAAGCAAATGCACTTATACCAATTAATATAGCTGGAAGTATACAAAACGCAACTAAAATGCCAATGATGGCTAATTCAGATTGAGGTTGTTTAACAGAAATCCCATTTTCTATAATTGGTTCCACGAATCCAAAAATTGTTAGCATTCCTAGAAACATCCAATTGGCAATAGAAATCGCTGGCTTCGTAACGATTGCATTAACTCCACCATAAATCGCTTCTCGGCGTTTTCCAGTGATTAATTCATCGTTATCAATAGCATCTCCCATTAAAACACCATTCGTGATTAAAGCCCCAGCGAATCCGATACCTATACAAAAAATTGGGATTGCAGCTGCATAGGAATTTTGACCAAAAAAAAACAAAATGATAAAACTGATTGAAATTAGGGAAAAACATATGATGGCTGTCTTTTTTGAACCCCAAGTGGCTATTTTTTTGAGATTAAATCCCATTCCAAATGCAATTCCAATGATAAGGGCAAGCACAAACAATATTATATCTTGACCTACGACTACATAGTCGATATAAAAAAGTAAACCAGTTTGTAAAGTAGGATATACTAACATTATACAAAAAGAAGGTATCATGAAAATCCAAAAAGGTTTGTTTTTAAGTGTTAGCTTTAAACCTTCTATAAAGGGTTCATGGGGTTGCATTTGTGCGAATAAATTTTCTTTAATGAAGAATGATGTTATAAAAAGCAGTAATGTACAACTGAAACCAAGGATAAGTATCGTGATACTAAATATTGCGGGAATTCCTTCTTGACCGGTTAGAAGAACAATTGGAAGAACAATTCCTATTACTATATTTATAAAACCAATTACATTAGAATAAACCATGACGCTTGCTCGTTCCTTAGCTGTTACAGCAATCTCATTCGGGAGAGAAAAGAAACAGCAACCAATGATAGTAAACATCGTATCTAAAAGAAATAAGGCTAATAAAAAATTAAAAAAGAGAGCTATCTGATTATCTAAAGGAGCTATAGGAAACCAACAAAAAATAAAGGCTAATCCATAAAAAATCGACCCATAACGAATGTAAGGAATGCGCCGTCCTATTTTAGTTCTAGTATTATCGATGAAGTACGACGCGATAGGATCATTTATTGTGTTCCAAATAGCAAATATTAACCAAGCAATTCCTAAAAGTGTTGCATCAGCACCTAATTTCTGATTATAGAAAAATGTGAGATTTGCAAAAACAAATCCATTAAGAATGTTATTAGCAAAGCCTCCAAAACTAAAAGCAAGTTTTACTTTTACTGATACGTGTTCTTCAGGTAGATCTATTTTTTCCATATTTTATTTTCGTTGATAAATTATATAAATATTATATTCCAATTTTGTTTATCTTTTGAATAATAAAATGTCGCAAGAATTAATTCAATGCTTGATCTATTAATTCTAAAAGATCAACCATTTTCATATTGGAATTCAATGCTTTTATCGCATCGTCAATATTTCTGAAACAGAAGGGGCAGATGCTTACTAGGTTTTCTGCCCCAGTTTCTTCCGCTTCTTGAACTCTGCTCTTCGCAATCTCTAAAGCTAACTCGGGAAACGCTTTTTTAACACCCCCTCCAGCGCCACAGCATTTAGCGTTTTCTTTAATAGTTGCCATTTCTACTAGATTTGCCATTTTTCTTAGAACTTTTCTTGGCTCTTCATAAAGGGGGGTATCTCCTGAGTTTCTTCCTGTATGACAAGGATCATGATAAGTTGCGTTGATTCCTAAATTTTTTAATTGAATATTTTTTTCATTTATTATTTTGTATACAAGTTCAATTGTATGAACTACATTAATATCTAAATCTTTAAGTAAATCAGCATAATCTAGTTTTAGGGTTCTATAACAACCTGCGCAACTGGTAATAATCGTTTTAATTCCACTTTTTTGAAACAAATCAAGATTTTTATCACTAACATAATTAAACGCTTTCCGATCTCCTGTTCGCATTGCAACACTTCCACAGCACACTTCATTCTCTCCAAAAACAGAAAAATCAACTCCTAATTTTTTAAGAACTTTTGCAGTATTTATAGCTACTGTTTGAATTTGTGGAGTTAAAGCAGTAGTACACCCAACAAAATATAAGACGTCCGCTTTCTTAGAACTTGCATCTTTTATCTTGAAATCAAGTTTTTCTAGCCAATCATTTTTTTGTTTTTTATCCCGTTGATATGGATTTAATAAATCAGTCATTGCTTGATTCATTTCCTTATGCCCATCTAAGGCATAACCTGCATCCACTAATTCTGCTCTTAAAGCTTCATAAAAAGAAGTATTATCTATATCATAAAAACAGGCTTCTGAACAAGCATTACAAGTAGGGCATTGATAAATTACCTCCGCCATATCTTTACTCAATTCTAATTTACCCTGCCAGAGAGAACGGATAATTTGCATTTTCCCTCTACCAAAAAAAGGTTCAAAGCCCGGAGTATGGTCTCTTGCCACACAAACGCCCCATTTTGGAGGGTCTGAGGAAAAATCAGTTGCTTCTCGACAATCCCCGCAAGAGATACATTGCAATATCATTCGTTCTAACTTACTTAAATGCTTATACTTTTCCTTTGAACTTATTTCAGTCATTATTTTACCCTCCATTACTCATCTTTAATAATATATTTAGTAATATCATCTTTATAACTGTACATGTGGAATTTATTCGGACTCAATAAAAAATTCGGATCTACCGTTTTTTTCATATCCTTAAGAAATTGTATAAATTCTGGTGTGTAGGCACCTGCTTCGACTATTGATTGCGAAATTGACTCTCCAAGCCAGTAATGCACTGCCCCATATTTCACCTGAGCTCTTAATTTTTTATGCCACATATTCATCGCAATTGGATGTTGTTCATCTGTATTATCAACACTAAACCCTCCCGCAAACACACAATTTCCATTAGGTAAAAGATGGATGGAAGAAGCAAATAAAGAAAAATTTGATGCTGGAAATTCGCTTCTATATTTATTATCAAACTCAGCACTCAATTTTATTTTTTCTGGAGCAGATGAAATTGGAACTTTATGGCATGTTACGAACGAAATTTTAGGTGGAGCAAGAGAAACAAATTTATTAAAATAATTATAAGAATACTTTAAATTAAACTTCCAATCTTTAGCTAATTCAGCACTTAAATCAATTTCTTGCCATTCAAATTGTCTAGAATCATTCTTCATAATCTCATCAACTTTCTCACAATAAACTTCTAAAATTCGTTCATCAAATGCTTCCAAATATACTGAAAAAACAGGTCCCCTTAGTTTTGCTCTTTTAGGCGGTTTTTTTTTCGCTTGAGATGCGAGAAGTCGAACTATAACTAGTGGTGAGATATATAAATCATGCAATCCATCACTAACTTCTTTACGTAACTTATACATTAATTCAAATAGTTTATTATAATCATTTTTAGAAAGCATGTAAGTTCTTAATATTTTTATTGGAGAATTTGGAAATAATCTTAGAAATGCTTTGGTTTTAATACCCATAGTTCCTACATCCCCCATAAAAAGTCCGGTAAAATCCGGAGCCACCCCATATCTACAAAATGGTTTTGCATACTTATTAGCCGCTGCTCCCGTTCTTATAATGGTTCCTTTAGGATTGGGCAATACAACTTCAACTCCTAAACAAATGTCCGGAACTAAACCATATTTAGTGGAACCAAATCCTGCAGTGCTATTTGAAAGAGCACCTCCTACAGTTGCAGCATATCCACTTCCTGGACCAAGAACGCCCGTAGTTAAGCCTCTTTTATATAATTCTGAAACTAAAGCACCCCAAGTCACTCCACATTCAACTTCACAATAAAAATCTGATTCATCAATTTCTAAAATTTGATTCATTCTTGTAAGGTCAATAAGAATACCTCCCTCCGAAACAGAACCTCCAACCAAATCAGCACCCCCACCCCTCGGAACCATATGAATTTTATATTTATTGGCGATTTTTACAATTTCAGAAACTTCTTCCGGTGTTTCAGGTCGAACTATTATATCAGCCCATCTATCAGGAAAAGCAGGATCAACATTTCTTGAATATGCCGCTTTCATAAAATCCTTGTCAGTAATAAATTCCGATCCAACGAAATTCTCAATTTCCTTGTATGCATTTAAAATATTAGACATTTTTTAACTATGATTTTCAAATTTAATAATATTAAATTAGATTTTGTGATTTAAATAAGTTTATTTAAGCATCCGAATTTGTAATTTTATTCAGATTGTTTAAATATAAAAAATATTTTTAAAGAAATTCAATTTCCTTATATAATTCAATTGTTTCAATTATTCTTTTCTGTAACTCATCAACCGATTTTGTTTTTAAAAAGTATAATTTAAATAGTTTTAAAATAAGATATTATAATAATTAAGTAAGATGACGGAATTTCTAAAGATTAATGCAAACTTTAATATTAAAGAATATACATTTGATTCAGGAAATGAAGAACTTAACTTTTTTATTTTTCAAATGGCTAATGATTTCATAAAAGAGGAATATACTCAAGTATACGTTTTAAAAAAAGTAAAAGAGAATTATATTATTGGATATTTTACCTTATCGTGTTGTCAGATTGAATTTAATAAAGATTTATATTCTATTGAAGAAAAAACAAGATATATACCTGGTTTATTAATAGGGCAATTAGCAATAGATAAAGAATGTCAAAACAAGAATTTTGGAACATATTTATTAACTAAAGCAATAGAAATTGGGTTTAAAATCTCGAATAAAGTAGGATGCAGGCTAATGATTGTTGATGCTTCTACAGATTTAAAAATTATTGGTTTTTATGGTAAATTAAATTTTAAATTTGTCAGAAAAGGATTAGGAGAAAAAGTAGTAGGAGAACTATAAAATAAACAAAAACCAAAATATAAAACGGTGAAAATGTATTTTGACTTGAAAGAGATAAACCGAACTACTCTTTTGTAAGATCTTTTATTTTATCCTTCATAAAATTAAAAATAAATTTTGCTAATTTTTCATTATATTTTACATTATTCAAATCATTTAATAGAGTGTCCATTGTTTCTTTAGAATCAATTACGAGATCATCATAAGTTGTTATAATATGAAAGTTTTCAGGCTCTTCAATATTAGCAAAATTATCAATTATTGATTCTTTCTGTGTTTCTTCTTGTTTCTTATTAAAAGTCTTAATCTTCATTTAGTATCTTTTAAATATTGTTTATCTTCTTATTAAAATGATCTCTTTTTAATCTCTTAAATTTTAGTGTTTTATTATATTTTTTCTTTTCTCAATGTGGTAAATATGCAATATATTTCTATAGAATAAAATTGAATCTAATTTTCCTACGTTTGGATGATTAAAAATTAAAAAAATTTATTATTGTCATTTATATTATTATAAAGACAATTATTATAATGGTGAGAAACTATTGACTTTAAAAGTTATTCAAAAAGTCTCTTCAAATGGAAGAATTGTCATTCCGAAGGAATGGAGGGAAAAATTATTAATTGATGATACTTGCTTAGTTGAGCTGGAATTAAATGAGGATAAAGTTATTCTAATTAGGCGAAAAGTCCATCCACTTGAAATTGAAGATAATCTTTTTGAGGGTGTTTCGCCTTTTACAGAAGAAGAGCTCGAAAAAGCAAAAGGATCTATATTCCCTTTAAACTTTAACAATAATAAGAAATAAAAATCATTGCTATGAGTTGCAAGAAACATGAGACAAAAATAATATATTCAACTGACAAAAAATTTAGAGATGTTTTTGGTTTAAAATTAAGATCGTGGAAATCGAATTAAAAATTTTTACTTTTCTTTGCAATGAAGTGTTAATTAAGAATTTTGAGGAGATTAAACGAATATTACAATCTTCCTCCCAATGCAAATTTTCACCATAATTTTAACAATAGTTGCAATTCTTTTTATGTTGGGAAGCGTTTTGTGAATTTAAATAAAAAAATAAATTTGTAAGAACTTTTTATGAAAAAAGAAAAACATTATTACATAAAAAATTTTGATGAACAGCAGATTTCTGCTAGGGAAGAATTAGAAAGGGATCGAAAAATAATTAATAAGTTTATGGAAAAATACGGTGAAGAATGGAAAAAACTTGGTGAAGACTAATGGTTTGGATTCCTTCAGTTGAATATATTATTGTTTTATTCGAGGAAGAAATCAAGACTGCGCAACTTATAAATCGACAAGGATTGATGTCTACACTTGATAAAGTAAGGTGGGGTATTCCGTTTCAAAACGTTCTAACTATTTGGGATCAAGTTACAATACTTTATAAGGAAATTGCTGAGAATTATTATTTTTCAGATGGAAACAAGAGAATTGGCTCTTTACTAGCTTATATTTTTCTATTCAAAAATGGAAATGATTTTTCACCACCATTAGGTGAGATTTATAATGTAACTTCAGAAGTTGCTCAAGTTTTAAAATCATTTGAAGATTTAAAAGATTGGTTCTAAAAAAATTCAAAGAAGTTAACTCCATTAAACCAAGGATTAGATTAAATAAACTTTTTTTAATTTTCTATTTTTTATCTATTTTCAAAAATAATTGAAACTATTAAAATTACCTTTAAATGCACATAGATAGGAAAAAATAAATATTTTAATGATAATATAACTTTATGAAGGAATATTCTAATTTAATTTCAATACTTACCAATCCAATAAGGATTAAAATTCTTTTTTTACTTTATGAAACTGCCTCTACATTAACAAATATTGCTGAAAATTTAGGTGATGTCTCAAAATCACCTATATTATAGATTAATTTAATATGAAGAATAGAAAATTTATCTTGATATGGAGCAGACAAAACCAATATAATAATAATTGACTATAATTTAAAGAAGATTTGTTCAGTATAGTAAAATTAATATATTTAATTACATTTGTAATTATTAGCGTGAAAAGAAAATGAAAACATTACAAATTAGATTACCAGAAAATTTATTAAAAAAAGTGGATAAATTCATAGAAAAAGGGTTCTTCAAAAGCCGAAGCCAACTATTACGGGAAGTATTATCTAAATATGTATCAGAATTTAATTATACTGGGACAATCCCTTATATAATTGGTCCTTTTACTCCTTCAGAAATGGAACTTTTAAAAAAAGACCCTAAAGAATCGCTTGAGATTCCTTATTCCCAACTACTTAAATTTCAAACAAAAATTAAAGATCTAAATGAGTAGAACTTAATGAATATTTTAAGTGGATGGCAAATTGATAAAGATTTAGGAGTATATAGAATACCTATTCGCATTACAAATCCAGAAACTAAACTTTCTCTTGTAAAACATTGTCTTTTTGATACAGGTTTTTCGGGATATTTAGGTCTTGATAATGAAACAAATTCAATATTAAATCTACCAAAAATCGGACAAGGAAAAGGAATTACTGTCAAGGGATTAATAGAATATGATAATTATGAGGGTATTATTGAAATTGTTGATAATAATCAAAAATCTCTAGTAAAAATCGTTAACATTGATAAAACTAATGAAAAAAGTGAAAAAGAAGTTGTTCCTATTCAAGATTTTGAAATTCCAATTATTGGTATTAAGTTGATTCGACAATGTTCTTGGCTTATTTTATCAGAAAAAGATGTTATTTTTATTTTGAAGTAAAAAAGGTTATTAATTCCTTTTATCTTTTATTAAAATTTATATTTAATCTTTTAAGTGCCGGGATAAATAACTCATGCTACTTGATAAATTTCACCCCCATTTAGTGCAATGACATTGATGTCCGAGCAAGCTTCCAATTTTCTCTTGAATTCTTTTGGGTTTGTTTCGTGAACATGCATAGGAATTACGATCTTTGGATTAATAACTTTCGCAGCTTCAATTGCTTCATCAATACCCATTGTGTGCTTTGAACATAGAACCAAAAATAATCGATAAAAAAAGCTTAAGACTACTAGGATGCGTATTTTATGGTGATCCTTTCCATTCTGCGAAGGAATGGACAATGGAAAAAGAAATAGGAAAAACAGGGCAGAGATTTATGTTCCTTTCTAAAAAATATTCAGTTTTGCTTGAAAAAATAAATGCTCAACATGGTGTGGCTTATGAAATACAAATAGAACCTGAAGAGTATAAGAATACGAAAAAATATTATATTTTTGTAGGAATTGAAGTAAAAAACTATGAAGAAGTACCAATGGAGATGTTCGTTAAAATTCTTCCAAAAACAAATTATGTTATGTTCACTACTAAAGGTAGAGATTTTAGCGAAGGTGAATATGTTTTTAAGAAGTGGTTACCAAATTCAAGTTTCGAGCAAGCGTATCCATATATAATTCAGGCTTACGATAGAAAGCGATTCAAGGCACTCGATGATGAAGAGTCCGAAATTGATTAGTATATACCAATTAAAGAAAAATAAAGAAAAATATAACCCTTAAATTTAATATGATTAAAAAAATAACACCAAATGAATTAAAAGAATCACTTGAACAATCATTTGATGATATTTTAGCTATTATAAAGGCTGTGGCAAACCAAAATAGGTTAAAAATCCTGATAACTCTACTTTCAGGTGAAAAATCATTTCAGACTCTTATGAGTGAAACTAATTTGCAAAAAACAGCCCTATCTAATCATCTATCATTATTATTCAAAAAGAATTTAATAGAAAAGCCAGATTATGGTAAGTATAAAATAACTCAAGATGGTGTAGAGTTCATTCAAGCAATTCAAACGGTTTATTATCAATCTGATACCCAAAGGAAAAAAGAACTAGAAATCATACAAGGAAGGAAATTATCTGAAACTTTTCTTGAATCGTTTTTTAAAAGAAAATAATGAATAATTAATTGATTTTTACTGATTTTATTTTAATAAAAAAGATGAAATTAATACCAATCCCACTTTATATACGAATATGGTAGGAACTCATCTGGATCTACTTCTGCGACTTTCTCACCCGGCAACATTGTATTATCTGTCTTGAGATATAAAGCACCCAGCACCTTAACTACCTCTATCTCACCCCATGGGTCGTGGGCTGTTGAGTTTAAAGTAATTTCTGCTTCACCCATTTCCATTGATTTAGGACCTACCGCAGTCTCTTGTTTAACCAACCACGGATTATAATCGAACCCAACTTTATTTGGAGCCGGAAAATATTTATAATTGTAATTAACAGTATTCTTTTTCCGACCAGGAAGTAAGCCAAGTTCTTTTATAATCTTTGGAGTTTCAGGATCATTAAATTTTCCCGTTAATTTTACGCGAATTTCGATGTTTTTTACTCCAAGACGCTCAGAGTAAGCATAAACATCCTTATCAGTGCGTTCAAGATAAACATTTGCAATTTTTTTGGGAAACCCAAAAATTTCTCGACCACCTATCATTGCTCTATCGTCAGTCACCGGCATTGCTAAGTAATAATTTCCCATTTCACCGTTGAATTCACATCTCAAAATAAGAGCACCTTCAAAGTAGGGCAGACCCTGATTAGTGGAAGAATAATTTGCGATAAAGGCAAAGGCAATGGGTCTCGAAATGGGTTTAAGTGGAGGTGGAAGTATTTTTTCGATAATTTCTGGTTTCGTCTCCCATAAAACCGTTATCATTTCAGCATCTCTGAAAACGGTCGTTCTCAATTCTTTTCTTTTTTCCTCAATCTCTTCTAAAGACCTTTTAAAACTCATAATAAATCA
>JAHLWE010000247.1 GCA_019058135.1 Promethearchaeota archaeon
ATGATCGTAATGTCCATGAGATATGGCAATAGCATTTATCTCATTGATATTAAGATTTAGCTGAGCAAAATTATTTAATACTGTACAGTTTATCGAACCCGTATCAAATAATAAAATATATTTTTCATTATCATAAAAAATATTTATAAAAAAAGCTAGTCCATGTTCTCCTACTAAATTAGCTCCTTTTATTCTGGGTAATTCCATGATTTCTTTATCAATAGGGACATGATAATCAACAAGATTATCAGTGCCAATAAAAATTTCAACTTTTCTTATTGGTTTAGCCATATATTAGCCACAAAATAGACAGATAATCTTTATTATTCTAATATTTTTTCTCTAACTATTTTATTGAATAGTTCTAACTTTTATTATTTGTCTATGTATTAAATTCTAATTATTATGAGAAAAGGAAAAAATTAGTATTGAAATGAAGTTATTTTATTTTTTTAATTATTTATTTTTCTCAAATTCTTTGTATTTCTGGAGTAATTGCTTTTGTTCTTCAGAAATAACTTTTGGAATCTCAACGATTATCCGAATATAATGGTCACCACGATCCCTATCATATAAATGAGGAACACCTCTTTTTTTAAATCGAAATTCGGTGTTAGATTGCGTTCCAGGCGATATACGTAGATCCTCATCAATTATTGTTTTATTTTTATGATCAAATGTTTTTACTTTTATTTTATCTCCTAAAATTGCTGTTATAAAGTCAATTTTTACATCTGAATAAATATCATCATTTCTTTTATAAAATGTATTCTCCTCTTTTACATTGATCCTAATATAAAGTTCTCCAGGCACTGCATCACGAGTTGGAATATGCCCTGCTCCCTGAACTTTTAAATGAATGCCATCTTCTACACCGGGTGGGATTTTTATCTTTATTTTTTTTGTTTCCGGTAAAACTTTTTCTCCCTTGCAAACTTTGCATTTTTTTGTAATGATTTTTCCCTCACCGCCACACTTTGAACAAGTTGTCTGCTGGATTATTGTACCCATTATAGTTTGTCTTCTATAAGTCATTTGCCCACTTCCGCCGCATTGAGGGCAGACTTTAATATTTGAAGGTGATTCTGCCCCAGTTCCTTCGCATTCATCACATGGAACCATTCTTTCTATTATAATTTCTTTCTTTTTTCCAAATATTGATTCTTCGAAAGTTATATCTACAGAATCTTCTATATCTCCCCCTCTGACCTTTCTCTTTTGATAGGTTCTTGTTCTCCCCCTCCTTCCAAAACTTCCAAAACCACCAAATCCAAAATCATCTCCAAAGAAGCTTCGGAAGATTTCATCGATTCCTGGAATTCCACCAGAGAAAATTTCATCTATGTTTATACTAACGCCATCGAACCCAAATCTATCATATTGGTTTCTTTTTTGAGGATCTGATAATACTTCATATGCTTCTTGAACTTCTTTAAATTTCTCTACAGCTTTAGGATCCGTCTTATTTAAATCAGGATGATATTTTTTGGCAAGTCTTCTATAAGATAATTTTATATCATTTTCTGATGCATCTTTGCTAATCCCCAAAACATCATAATAATCTCTTTTTTTCTTTCTGGAACTCATTTTAGTTGCTATTAATTACTTTTTTAACTTATTCGATTAACTTATCTGTTATTTATCTAGTAAAGAAATAAAACTTATTACTTTTATTAGTTTAGTAAGAGGATAATAATTAATATTCAAAAATCTCTTAAAAAAATTATTTAAACAAAAACTAAAAAATAAGAATAAAATTCATTTATCTTCTTCTTCTTCTTCATCCCATTCAACATCTACGACTTTCTTTTTATCTTCTTTCTTTTCATCTTCAGCTTTTTTTGTATATTTAGCACCACCAGCTCCTACGTCTTGGGGTCCAGCTTGAAAATCACCCATTCCACCAGGCATACCTCCCGGAAATCCTTGGGCGGCTTTTTGAGCTTGATCAGCTGCTTGTTGATATTGAGCTTGCTGAGCTTGTTGGGAATAAATACGTTGAGAAAATCCATGCATTGATGTTTGTAATTTTTCCATACCTTCTTTTATTCTCTGCACATCATCTGATTTTATATCGTCTTGTAAATCTTTAATGGCAGCTTCAATATTTTTCTTTTCATCTTCTTGAAGTTGATCTTTATATTCTTCGATCATTTTTTCCGTACTAAAAATTAATGCATCGGCTTGATTTTTTGTTTGAACCTTTTCCATAATTTCTTTATCTTTTTCTTCATATTTTTTAGCATCCTCAATTTTTTGATTTATTTCTTCTTCACTTAGTCCATGTGCGCCTGTTATAGTAATTCCAGTTTCCTTTCTTGTCCCTAAATCTTTTGCTTTTACATTAACTATTCCATCTGCATCAATTGAAAAGGTAACTTCAATTTGTGGAACCCCTCTTGGAGCAGGAGGAATACCTGTTAAATGAAATTGACCAAGCGTTATATTATCTTTAGCCATGGCTCTTTCACCTTGTAGAACATTGATAGTCACTGCTGGTTGATTATTTGCTGCAGTACTAAATATTTGACTTTTATCGGTAGGAATTGTTGTGTTCCTTTCAATTATTTTTGTAAAAACTTCGCCTAATGTTTCTACACCTAATGATAATGGAGTAACATCCAACAATAATAAATCTCCAATATCACCTGCAATTATACCCCCTTGAATTGCAGCTCCTATTGCAACACATTCCATTGGATCCACAGAAAGTTCCGGATTTTTTCTAAAAAAATTTTTAAATCTTTCTTGAACACATGGCATTCTAGTAGGACCACCAACAAGAAGTATTTTATTAATATCACCCACAGAGAGCTTCGCATCAGAAACAGCCCTTCGCATTATTGGATCAAGCCTTTTAAGAGTGGGCTCAATCAAACTTTCTAATTTTGCACGAGTAAAATCCATTTCTAAATGAAATGGTTCACCTTCTTTTTGAGAAATATAAGGAAGGTCGATTTTTGTGGATAATGTAGTTGATAATTCGATTTTGGCTTTTTCGCCAGCATCTCTAATCCTTATCATGGCTTTACTATCATTTTTCACATCAACTCCGTATTTATTCCTAATTTCTCCAACCATCCAATCAACAATGGCATTATCCATATCTGTTCCACCAAGTTGGGTATCTCCGGCAGTAGATAAAACTTCAACCACACCTTCTCCAAATTCCATAATAGTTACATCAAATGTTCCGCCACCTAAATCTAATACACAAATTTTTAAAAGTTTTCCACTGATTTTATCTAATCCATAAGCCAAACAAGCAGCAGTCGGCTCATTGACCATTCTTACAACTTCCAATCCTGCAATTTGACCAGCATTTTTTGTCGCAGTTCTTTGAGCATCATTAAAATATGCTGGAACTGTAATGACTGCTTTTTTAACACTGTGGCCAAGATATTTTGAGGCGTCGTTTTTAATTTTAGTTAGTATCATCGCTGAAATTTCTTCGGGTGTAAATTCCTTACTCTTAGTTCCTACTTTAAGTTTTGCTTTAAATTTGGTACCCATTTTACGTTTAATTGCAGTAATCGTACCATCCGGATTGGAAACTGCCTGGCGTCTAGCAGGCTCTCCAACTATTTTTTGACCATCTTCAGTATAAGCTACATAAGATGGAAAAGCTTTACCTCCTAAGGTTCGTCCTTCAACAGCTGGTATTATTTCTGGCTTTCCTGTTGGTGTAAGATAAGCACATGCACTATTTGATGTCCCTAAATCAATCCCTATAATTAATTCTTTCCTTTTAGGTTTATCTTTGCTTTCTGTATCGCTCATAAATCTCAAGTTTAAATTGGAATTTTATACGAATTATATTTTATTTAATTATAAAAACCATTAAGATTAACAATTTATGAATTAAGTAGTAAAGAAAAATTATAAATTTTTAGATTTATATTTAAATGATCTCTATGTCAAAATAAAATTTCTTTAAGTGGGTACTTTAATTATTGATATCGTTAATAGATTAAGGAAATATTCTTTCTAGTCTTATGAATTACGTAAAAAAATCCAATAATTTCACGATCCAAAATCCAGAAAACAATAAAAATTAAAATATTATCTTATATTATTAAATTAAAGATCTATTAAATTGAAATAATGTGTTTTTAAGAATAATATCTAATTCAAAAATTTAAAATGATTATTAAATGAAACCAGAGGAAAACAATACTACACCGGATAATGCATCAAAAAAGAAAGAAAATGTGGAAAAGACTACAGAAGTGGGAGAAAAATCTGTCAATAAAAAATCTTCAAAAGAAAAAACTCCGCAAGAAACTATTGAAGAATTAAGATCAGAATTAGATACGAAATTAAAAGAAAAAGATAAATTAATAGAAGAATGGAAAAAAAAATTTATGCTAATGCAGGCTGAATTTGAAAACTATCAAAAGCGAATGGAAAAAAATAGAATGCATATTCAAAGCATTGAGAGAGCTTCAATTTTAAGAGATTTTTTAAAAATAATGGATTCATTTGAGAAGGCAATAGATCATATTGATAATGCCCAAGTATCAAATTTTGAAGATATAAAATCAATTTATAATCAATTATTAAATCAGTTTAAAAGTTATGACGTAGAACAAATTCCAACATCTAAAGGAGATTTATTTGATTATAGGATTCATGAAGCGATTTCACATATTGAAAATGCAGATTTACCCGAAAATTCAATTGTAGATATATTGCAAACAGGTTGGAAAATGAATAAAGGTATTTTACGGTATTCAAAAGTTATTATTTCCAAAATTCCTAAAGAACCTGAACCTGAACAAGATATAGATAAAAAAGAAAAAAAGAAAGAGGAGAAAAAAGAACAAAATCAGGTTAGTCAAAATGAGGATAATAATGAAAAAATTAATAGTAATAAAAATAATAACTAAGGTAATATATTTAATTTAATAATATTTGAGGA
>JAHLWE010000248.1 GCA_019058135.1 Promethearchaeota archaeon
AATTTAATTGAATTAAAATAATATTAATTTTTGGAATTTTAAAATTTTTTATTTCGCATTTTAGATAATTTTCTAAAAAAATTGATTTATTTTTTAAAAACAAATCCTAAAGGATCAATTACTTCATGTAATAACCTTAATTCTTCTTCGGTGGGGGGATTGGTTGTTCTTACATTGTCCGCTATTATAATTTCGAAACCCGTTGCTTTTATAACATCCTCAACAGTAACTCCTGGATGACAGGCGATCAATCTCATTCTCTTGGATTCTGGTTCAAAATCAAATAAGCATAGATCTGTTATAACGCGTGATGGACCTGTATTTTCTGATAATCCTTCTTCTTCTCGGGCACCTGGACCATATAAATAACCTGGTGTTGTAATAAAGTCTACTTTTTTAACAAATCTCCTTGGACTATGTCGATCCATTATTATAAGTGTTTCCCATGCGAGTGATCCAAAATCATTTGCTCCTCCAGAACCAGGAAATCTCACTTTTGGTTTTTCATAATCATCTCCAATCATAGTAGAATTCAAATTTCCATAACTGTCTATTTGAGCCCCTCCCAAGAAGGCATAATCGACATAACCTCTACTAATGGTATCCATAATATCAATTAAAGTTGTAGTACAAAGTGCTTTATGTATGGTTCGTGAATCTCCAACTGATATGGGGAGTGTTGGTAATTGTGGAGCAATACCTCCAGCTTCAAAAATAATAACCAAATTTGGCGCGTGAGTCTGTTGCGCAAGCATGGTTGCAACTAAAGGTAATCCCGTTCCTACAGCTACAGCTTTTCCGTCTTCTAATTGTTTTGCAGCAACACAAGCCATTAACTCTCTTAATGTATAGTTTCTACTCATTTTTTATCTCCCTCCATTTTTCACTCTTAAAAATTCGTCATCTTTTAATCGATACAATCTTTTAGCACCTAATTTTGTTAGATATTCCTCAAAATCTTCAAAAGAATGAACCCAATCATCCAACCATCTCTCTATAACTTTCAGATCCTTATCTCTACCCGCTGCTAAATATTCTTCAGTAAATTCATGATCAAAATAGTATTTGTATGGCATATTTCCAGGATGTGATCCCCATGGTTGTTCTATTACAGCATCGACCATATAAAACGGGATAATAGTCCTACCTGGGTCCGCTCTAATTAAGTCATCACTAATTATTTCTTCAACTGTTACTATCACACGTTTTGAAGCCCTTGCTTGTAAATCATCCTTTACTATATGTCCATCAATTTGTACATTTCCATATATATCTGCTCGATGAGCATGCATTATTAATACATCAGGATTTAATGAAGGTAATAATAATACTTTTTCACCAGTAAACGGACATCTCACAACCTTTCCAGGCGAATGTAACATTGTATCAGTTCCGAGCATTACCTTTACAGGAATAAAAGGAATTCCTTGAGCGCCTGCGCGAAGTCGATATGCCATTGCTCCATTTGTGTAATCGGTTTTTTTAACTTCTCCACTTTCAAATAACCTTCTCTGAACTCCTGAAAGTCCTCGGAGCTCAAATCCCACAACATAAGCAATATCTACGTTTTTAACGCAACCTCCAGCCATTAACATATCAATATCTTGAACTGCTGTGTGTCCCGCCACAGATAAATCCTTAATGTGCTGTCTTACAATTTCATATATTGATACCATCGGAATTCTAATATGTCCAAATCCTCCAATAGCTAAATAATCTCCGTTATGAACGAACTTTTTTATTGCTTCTTTAATGGGCATTCTTTTATCTATTAAAGCTCTTGTCTTATTTTTCCTTGTCCATTCCCGAACTTCAGAAGGTGTATTTTTGCAAAATATTTCTCCACTTCCTTCTTTTAAAATTTTCATTTCCATAATACAATTTAACCTCATTTCATTAATAAAAAGTTATTAAATTTTTTCAAAGTAGGTAATTAATGATTAGATTTATTCTTATCCAAAAATTTCACAAAAAAATATCCTTTTGATGAAAATAGGAAAACCTAATTCAAAAGTTTTCAAATTTTATTAAAAATTTAAACGATAGTTGAAGAATTACAAAGAAAATATGATAATTTATAATAAAATTTGGAAAAATTACTACTATCTATATAAAAAACCTAGATCCCTAAATATAATTGAATATTTTAATCAACTTTAATTATTGATTTTGAAGCTTTTTAAGAAAAATTAAATAAAAAAGAATCGTAAATAGAATTATTCAATTAATTATCAGTTAGAAATTATCAAAATGTTAAAATAAAAAAATTTGAGGTGTTAATAATAACAACAGTACGAAAGAAATTATGGGAACCCTCAGAGAATTGGATAAAAAACGCCGAAGCTACTCGATTTATCGAATTTATTAATAAAAAATATAATCAAAACATTTCTACCGGGAAAGAGCTTTATAACTGGAGTGTTGAAAAAATAGAAGATTTTTGGGATGCGATGTGGAAGTTTGGAGTAATAATAGCATCACAACCATATAATAAGGTAGTTGAGGACTTAAGTGTATATCCAGGAACAAAATGGTTTCC
>JAHLWE010000249.1 GCA_019058135.1 Promethearchaeota archaeon
ATTGGATATTTACGCTTAAGAAAACCCTCTGAGTTTGCTCATAGAGCTGAATTAAATGATGGAAATACAATGATTGTAAGAGAAATAAAAGTTGTAGGAGAATTAGTTCCAAAAGGCTCCAAACCGCATAAGGAATCTCAAATTCAACACCGAGGATTTGGGAGTCAATTGATGGAGCATGCTGAAAAAATATCAAGGGAGGAGTTTGATGCCAAAAAATTAGCTGTAATAAGCGGTCTTGGAGTGAAACGATGGTTTAAGAAAATGGGTTATAATAAAGACGGACTATATGTTTCAATTAAGTTATAATAAAATAAAAAGTTAAAATTTAATGAATAAATAGAATTTAAAAAAGTTATAAACCTCCAAAATAACTGTTAAAAGATTGAAGATGACAGAATATAATTATAAAGAACTTGGATTAAAATGCGGAATAGAAATTCATCAGCAATTAGATTCAAAAACTAAGTTATTTTGTAGATGTCCGAGTAAATTACAAGGTAGTAGATCTCCTGATTTTACTACTCTTAGATATATGAGACCAGTTCTAGGAGAGATGGGTGAATATGATGAAGCTATGCTTACAGAATATTCAAAGGGAATGACAATTATATATGAAAGCTATAATGATTTGATTTGTACTTATGAGCTAGATGAAACCCCTCCATTTGAATGTAATCCAGAAGCTATTGATATTGCCCTAATAATAGCCTGTCTTTTAAAAATGACCATAATCAATGAATTACATATCTCACGCAAAAATTATCTTGATGGAAGCGTTCCATGTGGTTTTCAAAGAACAACAGTAGTTGCAACCGATGGAGAAATAACGTTGGCAAGTGGAAAAACGATTGGATTAGAATTTATTTGTTTAGAAGAAGATGCTGCAAGGAAGATCAAAACAGAAAATAAAAATCAATATTTTCGATTAGATAGATTAGGTATTCCTCTCGTTGAAATTACTACTAAACCTGATATTAGTACTCCACAAGAAGCTCGGGACTGTGCAGAACGTATTGGATTACTTCTTTGGGGAACAGGAAAGGTAAAAACTATCTTAGGCTCTATAAGACAAGACTTAAATATTAGTATTGAAAAAGGGAGTCGTATTGAAATTAAAGGAGTTCAAAAATTAGATTGGTTTACACCACTTATTAATAATGAAATTTCACGACAAATTAAATTAATCGAAATAGCGAATAAATTAAAGGAAAAAGGAGTAAAACAAGAATATATTAAAGAAGATATTGTTGATCTCTCTAAAGAATTAAGAAATATTAAGTGTGGTTTTGTTAATAAAGGTATAAAATCAGGTAAAAAACTATTCGGAATAAATTTACCTGGATTTAATGGGATCTTTGGTCTTGAACTCCAACCAAATAGACGATTTGGAACTGAAATTGCAAATAAGGTTAAAGAAATCTCTGGACTTAAAGGATTAATTCATTCTGATGAAGATTTAAAGGAATATGGATTCTCAGAAAAAGAAATTGATCTCATTAAAAATAAATTAAACACAAAAGCTGATGATTGTTTCGTATTAGTTTTAGGAATAGAAAAAACCGTAAAAAAGGCAATGGATGTAATAATAAAAAGAACTAAATTGGCATTTAAAGGAGTTCCTGGTGAGACACGAAGAGCTTTAGAAGATGGTAATACTGAATTTCTTAGAGAATTACATGGGGGTGCTCGCCTTTACCCTGACACGGATTCTAAAGCAATTATTATCACTGAGGATAAAATTAAAAGGATCCAGCAAAATCTACCAAAATATCCATGGGATTTGATGAAAAAATATTCTGAACAATTTAAAATTAAAGAACAATCCATAAAAGACCTTATTTTTGAAGGTAAGTTGAAATTATTTGAAGAATTAATTAATATCTATAAAGAAAATCCTACTCTAATAATTACCACCTTATTAGAGACGACAAAAGCATTGAGAAGGGATGGAATAAACGTGAGTAATCTTACTAATACTCATTTTTCTGATCTATTCACTTCATTAAAAAAGAATGAGATTAGCAAAGAAGCTATTGAGGACATTCTAATTAAACTTTCTAACTATCCAAATACAAGCTTTAAAGAAGTGAAAGAACAATTAAAAATAATCAAGCTTTCAGAAGTTGATTTAATCAAATTAATTCAAAAAATCGTCAATAAAGAAGTAGAACTTATTAAAAAAAATGAAATAAGATCTTTTAGCCCTTTAATGGGAGAAGTGATGAAAAAGGTAAAAGGAAAAATCGATGGGAAAATTGTAGCTGAAAAATTAAAAAAAGCAATTACAAATAAATTGGAGGAGTTAAAAAAATGAGTAAAAATCAAAATAATGAAAAATACCCAGGATATTCTAAAGACGTAATTGATATTTTAGAAAAATTTGGGGTAAAAATATGGTCGATTATAGAAATTAAAACCAAAACTACTGAATATAAAGGAATTGTACTCCCCCGGTCTAAGTTTTCAGAACCAGGATTTATCGAAATTAAATTGGATAATGGTTATAATATTGGAGTTAAATTATCAAA
>JAHLWE010000250.1 GCA_019058135.1 Promethearchaeota archaeon
GTTTAAAAGATAATAATCTAATTGGAATAATTGTAAATTTTTACTGGCATCCAACTACATTATCAGTTTGTAATAACAAATTGTCATCTGATTTCCCTTGGAGGATTGTGTTTAAAATTCAAAAATTAACCAAAGGGCGTGTAAATGCGGTTTTTTTTAATAGTTATGCTGGCGATTTAAATCCTATTACCACGTGTGGAACAGATTTTGAGAAGTTAAAAGATAATATAACTCTTATTTATGATCAGTTAGGAACTTATAAACATACAAAAGAGATTGGATATTTCTTGGGAAAACAAGCGTTAAAACTTGCACAATCATTACCAGAGAAAAATTATTTTGAAAAAATCAAATTTGTTTCTTTCATTAAAAAATTTTGGATTCCCGTGAAGGATTATAAATATTTCTCAAAAACATGGCTGAAGAATAAGTTTCTGTTTTTATTGAAAAAATACTTATTAATACCAGTTACAGTAATCTCCAGTAAAAATCCAAATTTTTCCGCATTTCACATAAAATATAAGGGTTTAAGGGCAAGATGCAATACGATTATTCAATACTTTGAAATTAAAGCATCTTCTGACTCAAAATCTAAAACTCTTGGCATTATAACAGCACCTGGTGAATTATTTGAAGAAATTGGAAAGAATTTGCTTATGAAATCTCCAAATGGAAAAGAAAATACCTTTATCTTTCAAAATACCAACGATTGGATTTCATACTTATTCTCAATTAAAGAGTATATTGAAGTGGGAGGATATGAACCTTTCCCTAGTTTTTCACCTGTAAGTGGCGTTTATATAGAAAAAGAAATATTAAAATTATTCGAAGAAATTAAAAATAAAATTTTTTAAGTATTTAAAACATTTAAAAAAAAATTATTTAATTTATTTTTAATCTGCATCCCATTTTCCTTGTTCTCTTGCTCTTTTTACGTTATATTCGACTTTTTCTTTTAAAATTTTATAATCGGTTTTGGCAACTCTATTTAAAGGCATCTCATCAATAAAAACAACAAGGGAGGGTCTTTTATATGATGCAATTTGTTTGCAATGTTCCATCACCTGTTCTTCAGTTAATTCAGCTCCGGGTTTTAATTGAACATAGGCTACAATTCCTTCCGAAAAAATATTATGTTGAGCACCGACCACGCCTACTGAAGCTACTCCATCCAATTTTGATATATGGTCTTCAACCTCTATTGGGAATACATTATATCCCTTGGGTTTTATCATTAATTTGGCTCTTCCAGACAGATGTAGGTTCCCTTTCTCGTCTTTAAAACCTAGATCTCCCGTATACAGTACACCATCGGTTGAAATTGTTTTTCTTGTAGCTTCTTCATTCCCAAAATACCCCTTGAATACCTGAGGTCCGGTATAACAAATTTCACCAATTTGTCCCACAGACATCTCGTCACCAGCGGAACTATCCTCTTTCATTGGCTTCCGGATACTTAATGGAGTGATTGGATAATCGTGACCTAAATTATCTAGTATATCATCAACTGTTCCATCTAATGGAGTGTATGAACAAAATCCTGAGATTTCAGTTAATCCTAAACCAGAACCAAATTTTGGTGCCATTTTTGAAAGCTTTTCTAGAAATATTCTAGTTACTTGTTGTCCTCCATATAGGGCAAATTTTAAACTTGATAGATCATATTTATTGTAGTCTGGTAATCGCCATTCCATTTCAAATAATGCTGGAATTTGGCCGAATGTCGTCACTTTATATTTTTCAATCGCTTTTAAAGTTTTTACTGGATCGAATATATGTAAGACCACCACTGTCGCACCTATATATAATGGTGTCATTAATTGTTCAGCATTCCCTCCCACATGACTTGGTGGGAGATTTACAAGCATTGAATCTTCTTCCTCAATATCAAATCCCTTCGATAAACACATATTTTGGGATGTAATTCCGACATTTGTAATCATTGCTGGTTTTGGCCATCCAGTTGTTCCAGTAGTGAAAACAATCAAAACTGGGTCATCTTCTTTAACTTTAGTGCATTCTGCTTTAAAAATCTTCATTTCTTCGGGCTTTTGCGTAACTATCATTGCTTCTTTCTTTGCTTGGGTTGCAAATTCATATGCAGGAATAATTCCTTTTCTTACTCTATCACCAGGAGGACTAAATTGAACAAAATAATCAATCCAAGGGCAATTATCCTTAACCGCTTTTCCAATCATACCAAAATTTGCTACACTGGTTTTACCGAGATGACAATACATTTTTGTTTTGTTTTTTAATAAATTCAAATTTCTCAAAATCTCATTTGGTTTAAGTCTTAGATCGAGCGGACACCACATAACTCCTAATTTGGCACATGCATATGCTAGAAATATATGTTCCATTAAATAAGGGAGAGAAGTTACCAAAATATCTCCCTTCTTGAACCCCATTTTCCATAACTTTATTGCGAATACATTTATTGCCTGATTGAACTCTTTCCAAGTGATTTTTTTATCATCATCAGCATCAATGAGGGCGATTGCACTTGGTTTTTCCTTTGCCCA
>JAHLWE010000251.1 GCA_019058135.1 Promethearchaeota archaeon
TACTCTTGAATCTCGTTCAATAACTAGATTTCTATTTACTTCTCTAGTTCTAATTTTTATTATTAATAAATCTTTTACCTCGTATATATTGTCAATAAATCCATCACATAATTTATCATTTAATTCCTTAGCTACAGCAAAAACATCAATATTTGAGAGTTGTGTTTTCATAACAATAATTATTTAAAATAATTATATATTATTAGATTTTATGCCCAACAAAAATGAAGAAGAAACTGATCTCCTGGAAATACGATTGAAGAAAGAAACTAAGCTTTATTGGATTAAGGCAATAACAGGTGCCATAAGCGCATTAGTTGGAAGATTATTTATTGGTCTAATTGGTTGGCCTATGTTTATTTGGATGCTCTCTTTTTGGTTCGGCTTTCCTTTCATAATTGGTTTTTTGATTTCTCCTTATGATAAGGAAGAATGGAATTGGAAAATAATATTAAAAACTGGTATTGGAATTTTCTTCTTTACTTTCATGGTAGTTGGGACTTTAACCCATACGATTTTAAAATTTTTATAATTGTATTCTCTGTTTTATTCTCTTTTCTCGCTTTTTTTCAATAAAAACTAATTCATCTAAATTTAAAATTCGATCACAATAAATACATTGAATTTTTAAAGGTTTTTCATTTAATACATTAAATTCAGAGCCTATTGGTTCTTTTTCAGAATTAGAAATGCAAGTACTATTAGGGCATTTTATTAATTTTTTAATCATTTTTGGTAACTTTAATTTTAATTTTTCAATTACATTAAAATCTTCTATTAACGATATTGATACATTTGGTGTGATTATTGAAATTTGTTGAATTTGAGTTTCTGTTAGGAATACATTTTCAACTTTAATAATATCTTTTTTTCCATATTTTTTTGATTCAATATTAACACCAATTGTCATTAGATTCTGTGTTTCTCCTAATCCAATAATATCCATAATAGATAATGCATATCCTGCGTCTATATGATCAATCACTGTCCCTTTTTTAATTTTTGGTATTTTTAATTTGTTTGATTCTCCCATATCTCTCTCTCTTTAATAATGAAACCTAAAATTATTCTTTATTTATCTTTTAAGAAATTATCCATAATTAAAAACTTTACAATAATAAATATATAATAATTGAAGATATTATTAGGAAACTAAGATTATCATCTATTGGCAAATCAAGATAATCTATTATCCCAATTATTAAAGCAACTGTTAATGAGATAAAAAGTATTTTCTGAGGGCTTATAAGGTTCGGAAAGAATTGAAAAATTAAAAATAAAAATAAAATTCCAGATAAAAAAGAAAATAATATCCCACCAATTAATCCTTCATAACTCTTTTTCCCCCCTCTTATTTTATGACGTCCTAATGTAATTCCTATTAAATTTGCTGAACTGTCACCAACGGAAGATATAAATATTGAAAGACTTACTATTAACGGACCAGTGTTTGATAGAGGTCCAAAAATTAGGATTATTGAAATAATTCCCACTGCCATTGTAATATGAGGTCCTATTCTAGTTTTTAATTCTCTTTGTCGTAAAAGTCGATTAATTGATTTCAAAGGATAATCTTCAGGAGCAATTATTCTCACATAGTCTGCTGTTAAAAGTCCCATTAATGAAATACTGGTTAAAAAAACAACTAAATATTGAGTAAAATCTGCATTATTTAAAAATATTAAATTTTCCCCAGAAAAAAAATTTTTAATAAAATCGGGAAGAATGGAAATAAAATTATCTAAAAGGAATTTTGTAAATACTCCAAATATGAAATAGAAAAAACAAATGCAAATAACTATTAAATGAGCTAATTTTCTGTATATCTCATATTTAAGAGGTAATACTCTCAATCCTTCAGCATCAACACGTAATTCAGTTAAATTATTCGTGCCTTTTTTCATTCTTTTTCTTTCTCTATATATTAATAAATGGAACACAAGAAAAAAGGGGAACATAAATACAATAGCAAAGAAATCAAATGGATATATTAAAATTGGATTAACATTTGGGTTAATAATAGGTCTTAACATACTTGCAATAATTGCGATTAATAATGTTGAAGTAGTAATAATATTATTAATAAAAGCACTCATCTCATCATACTTATATGAAAGAAATGAAAGTTTAAATAACGTACCACATGTCAAGAATAGTAAAAATAAATATATTATGTAAGTAACTATCAAAAAATACACAATTACTAATTTTTATTATTAAGTAAAATATTAAAAAAAATTTTAACTTAACTAAAAAAAAATAAAAAAAAATAATTAAAATTAAAAAAAGGCTTCGTTTATTTTTGGCATATCATCTGCAGATAACGCCTTTTCTATTTCTTCCGTTGGCATCTCATAATCTTTTAATGCACCATCCATATATTCTTTATAAGCTAACAAATCAAAAAATCCATGACCACTAAAATTAAATAGAATTGTTTTTTTTTCTTTATTTTCTTTAGCTTTTAATGCCTGATCTATTGCTTCTTTTATCGCATGACATGTTTCTGGTGCAGGTAATATATATTCTGTTTTTGCAAATAAAAGTCCCGCTTGAATAACATCTGTTTGATGGTGCATAACTGTTTTTATGACTTTATTCTTCAATAAAATAGAGAGGATTGGTGCCATTCCATGATATCTTAATCCTCCCGCATGAATTGGAGAGGGAATAAAGTTATGACCTAAAGTATACATCTTCACAATAGGTGCCATCTTTGCCGTATCTCCATAATCCCACATATACTTTCCTTTACACATACTTGGACATGCTCTAGGCTCAACAGCGATCATTTCCGTTTCGGGGTATATACCCCTTATCTTTTCTCTTATAAAAGGAATAGCGGTTCCAGCAAAATTTGATCCACCTCCAGCACAACCAATCACAATGTCAGGATATTCTCCTATTTTAGAAAGCTGGGATTTTGCCTCCTGACCGATTACTGTTTGATGTAAAAGCACGTGATTTACAACACTTCCTAAAGAATATCTAATAGATTCATCCCTTAAACAATGTTCTATCGCTTCAGATATTGCAAGTCCTAAACTTCCATTGTGATTATTATCTTTTTCCCAATATCTCCTTCCAGATTCTGTGAATTCTGATGGACTAGCATGTACTTTGGCATTAAAAATTTTCATTAAAATTTTTCTTCCTGGTTTTTGTAAAAAACTTATTCGAACCATATACACTGTACATTTTATCCCAGATAAATTACACGCTAAAGCTAAAGCACTACCCCATTGGCCTGCACCTGTTTCTGTCACCATCTCATTAATACCTTGTTTCTTGCAAAAATATGCTTGTGCAAGTGCAGTATTCAATTTGTGGCTACCAGTTGGGCTTACTGATTCATTTTTATAAAAAATCTTTATATTATCTCCTTCTATTCCAAGTTCTTTTTCCAATCTGTATGCTCTATGAAGTGGTGTAGGTCTTCCTATAGATGCATACATTGCTCTTAAATCATTTGGGATTGGAATTGAGTTTTCTTGTGATACCTCTTGTAAAACACATTCCTTTGCGAAAATCCTCATTGCTAATTCGGGAGGTGCTGGTTTACCATCGGCAGGATTGACTAATGGTGTCATTGGAGTTGGTAAATCTGGAAGTATATTTATCCATTCTTTTGGTATTTCACTAGTTGGCAATATTATTCTGCTATTAAATAAATCCATATTCAATTCTCCTTCAATATTATTTTTAATATTACAATTTATTCACATCTAAGATGTGATTCATCTCTTATTAGATCTTAATAAGAATAATGCAGTTTTAGAATGCGAAATAGTTATTATAAACTATTTAAGTAATAGTTAATAAAGTTGCAAGATTATACTAAGGAAAGACCAATGCCAATAGGCTTATCGACACCAACGCCAAACCCACTGCCAACGCCATGAGCAATTAAAAAGATTACAATTAACTTCCTTAATTTTCAAGCTTTTTTAACTAATTTTTTTTATAATTTCTTAATATTAAAATGTGATATTCTTTAAAATATAAAAATCTTTTTTTTTAAAAACAAAATTAGAATATTAGACTCTGCTTAGAATTTCTCTGATTTTATTTGCGGCGATTCTAAATACCTTCACTGTTTTCATCATTGTTTGAATAATAGTTCCTGCTCCAACTAAAACGAAACGACCGGCATTTGATACAATAAAATAACCTGTTTCACCCCTCACAATTATCTCATTAATATTTTCTCCAAAGAGTGAATTCATTGCGCTTCTTGCTGTCATCAAAATTGCCGAACTTAGACCTCCAAATCGATCTCCATCCATTTTATATTGTGGGAGACAACTGAAAGCTATAACATATCCTTCCTGACTGACAAGCGCCAGAGCTTCAATCTCGCAATTGGATGTAATAAAAGTAATTTGAGGGGCAATTTCATCAATTACTCGCTGATCTAATCCCAAATCACTACCAAATTGCGTTTTTTTTTCACGTCCATAAATTATTTTTTTATACTTTTTTTACTATCTATTATAATTCTAATGAGGAAATACTTATTTATTTTTTTCTTTAAGATATTTTTAATTAAGAATTAATATATTGATTTCAAGTTAATTTAAGATGGTTTAAATCAACAATAATCACAAATAAGAATTTAATAATACAATGTTAATTTAAAGAAAAATAACGATATAATTATTTATATAAGATTTTAAGATAAATATAGATCACAAAAAAAATTTTTTGATTTATTTGATTACTACACGCGAATATATTGAGAATATTTATACCATAATCTTTGGATATTCCTCTCCAGATCGAGATATAAAAGTTGGAGAAGTTATTGGACCTGGAAAATTAACACAGGAAAAAATAAAAAACTTAGTTAGTGAATTATTGATATTTCAAACTCAATATAATGCAATGTTGAAAGATTATGCTGGTTCAGAAATTTATTTCATTGAATTTGAATTATTTAATATTGATGAGAAAGATGCAAAAACTAAATTGTATCCAAATTCTATGATTTTTATTCCTGGTTCTTTTAAGGATTGTGAGTCTCTTCTACTTGCATTAAAACCTGAAAAAAAGGTTCTAGAAATTCACAATTCCAGAGACTCTCTCAATAAAATCAGTAAATTATTTTTTGAAGTTGAGGAATTTACTAGACGTCCTGATTTAAATAAATTTCACAAAGAAGCAGTTCTAGCGAAATTTGCCACTCATTTCACATTTAAACTACAAGGAGATTTATTAGAGGGTAAATGGAATAAAAAATTAGTTGGTATAAAATCTTCGACACCTACTGAAGATGAATCAATGAATGTATATAGCACAATTAAGGGTGATAATATATTTTTATATGGAGAATCCCCTCCTGAAATACGAGTCGAGAACCCAATATTTGTAAAAATGCCTTTAAGTTTTAAAGAAACTGTTATTAATGAACATACTAAATATTTTATCTCATCACCAAGCGCATATTTCATTACGTTAAATACATTGAAATTGGGAGCAAATTTATTGAAAATTGCAAATACTGGTACAATTGACGAGATTCAAGAAAAGATTGTTACTTACTTAATTGAACTTATTGCTCAAAAAATTCAACCTATAAAAGAACCTAAAAACGATCAATGGTTAATTGATAAGATAAATACAATATTAATGAATTGTTCTTTATCTTTTAGTAAATATTTCGATTTCATTTCTAAATTCATAAAAACGGGCGAAACTGGTAATTTAGAGGAAATTATAACAAAACTACTAAAATATATCTCTCAAAAAATAGAAATAACTGAAGAAAATTACAAAGAATATAATTATATAGTTGAATTTACTATGAAACAATTATTAAAGAAATATGATTATATTCACGCTGCTGAGCTCGAATCAACACTAAACTATTTGAATGAGTTATTTAAAAAAACCTTACAAATATTCATTATAGCACTTCCAAAATACTTTTTTGGATATCGATTAAAATTCTATTTAAAGAGATATATACAAAGTCTCAGAATCTTGATGGAAAATAAACCAAAACTCTCAAATATCCTCGGAAATAAATTTATTGATAAATTAGATGATTATATTAGTAATTTAATAGAAAAAAGATTGATTATTGAAAGAATAAAAAAGTACGATGAGATACAACTAAATAAAGAAATTAAAGAAATAATTAATTCCAGTATAATGGAATTTTTTGAAAAATTAGATTTTAATATCTCCGATCTTATTTCTTTTTCAGAGATAATGATGGATAAAGATCCAAGCAGAATTCGAATACATTTAGATAAACTTAAAGTTTTTCCTCAAGAAATAAAATATCTACTAAATTTTATTTTACGATATTCTACAATTAACCGATTCCTTAGAGGAATATCTATAGATGAAATTCAGGACCCAGTTACCTTTGGAAATTACTTTCATAGATTCTTACAAAAAAGAGTAGGTGGGATTAATTTAAAATGGAGCGAGCATTGTCTAAATTGGATAAAATTATATGTTAAACAGTACATGAACATAATAGAAAAGAAAGAATGGCAAATTTATGAAATTGTTGATGAATTTATTGATTTCTTGGAAAAAATTGAAAAACAAGATCAAGAATCTAAAAATTTTAGCGAAATTTTAAATAGATACATTGAAACCATTATTAATCAAGAAGAAAAAAATATTCTCTTGAATTTCTCTAAACATTATCAAGCATCATTAGAAATTAAACAAAATTTTCCTAAATATATAGAAAACATTATAATTGAGGATTTAAAAAAAATTAAATTTGAATTAGAACCTCAAATACCTATTAAATTTATTTTTCCAGACGATTCTCAAGAATCATTATTTGAATTTTTAGAAAGAACAGAATTAAAATATTTCTCGAAATTAATCGCACGACCTATGACTATAACTCTAAAGCATATTTTAGATGAGAATGAAAAAGACCGGGTTAAAGAGGAATTATATCATGTCTTTGATTTTCAATATTGGCATAATAATCTTAAAATTCGTTTAAAAAATAATTGGAATGATATATATAAAGAGTGGATGTCATATTGAGCATTTCTGGAATAAAAAGAAAAACTACAGCAGCTGAGAGCACTCAAAAATATTTTCAAACTATATATTTAATAATTTCACACTTGAAACGTAAGGCAGATAAACAGAAAATTTTCGAATTAATTGGGACTAAAAATAAACTTCATAATGTGCTTATAGCGGCTGCTGCAATCCATGCATATCATAATTTAGGTATAAGAATACAAGATTCATCTAATTTAGCTCAAATCTCTGTGGAATCTACATATAAAATTGAAAAAATGGAAAAAGATACTTTATTTAAAGAAATAAAATCATTTGCAAAAGATTCATTTGATTATGAGATAAAACTAAATAATGAGAAGTTAAATCTAAGAAAGAACATAATAATCTATTTACTAAATTGTGATAAGTTGGCTGGTTTTCAAAAAAAGCAAGAAGAACAGAAAATTAAACAAGAAATGGAAGATTTTCTTGTACTACTAATACAAAATTATCCTGAATATCATTTCTATGATTTTATTGGAGATCTTTTAGGATTTAACCAACAAATTAAAGGTGATATTATTAAAGAAGGATCAGAAATAAAAAGCATTTCTATTGAAATTGAGAAGGAACTAGCCTTAAAAGAAAAAGAAGATAAATATATTGAATTATCTTTAATTTCTCGATTAGAAGAAACGTTAAAAAAAAAATTTGAATTCAAGTCATTTAAAGATCTCCAAATGCAGACAATGTCTATTAGAATGATTTTAAGAAAAGCTTTAGAATTTAATTTTAATACTTTTCCCATTTCAAAACGTGCATTAAATTTGTTTTTAGATGCAAATCAAACAAAACAAGAACTTGTAAATAAAATTGAAGATGGTCTTCAACAAGAAAAAAATTATGAAGATTTTGAGAAAGAAATAATTGGATTCATATTTAATGATCTTGCTCAAATAAATAGTAAAAATGTTAATGATTTTGTCTATTACTTTCAAAGTTTAATGAATTATTCTTTTTCCGATACTATTTTTATTCTAAATAAGTTTGGTGTTTTTAACCTTAACCA
>JAHLWE010000252.1 GCA_019058135.1 Promethearchaeota archaeon
AAAAACATTATATCTTTATGCTAAAATCTATTTAGATAAATTTTCTCAATATATTATTATAACATTTTTTCCAGAAATTGATACTTTATTAAACGAGTGCGATAACTTTAAGGCTCGTGCAGATCCCCTAAAAAATATTCCAGAATCTAATTTAGCTTTTCAGGAATACAGGGAATTCGTTTTTAATTATAGAATTAATATCTTGTTTAAAATAAACTCTATAAAAATTCAATAAATCAAGAATATAGTAAAAATAATCACTTCAACTAAACTAATTAACATTAACCTGTAATATTTATACCGTTCTTTTTCTTTTCTTATCATTATAACGCCAAATATGATTGAAAACATTCCTAATACAAACATTATGATTAAATGTAAAATTAGCCCGAGAATAATCCCAACGTATCTTTTTTTAGAAATTTAACTATTTTTCCCATATCGGATTTATGATAATAAATGATCTGAATAACGTTATTAAGATTTTTTTATTTTCTGATACATATTTTTAGAGATTCTCTTGATGTATTTTCGTAAATACCATTGTTTTAGAATGTTCCTACACTCTCTTATATCTGATTCATCCATCTCTAATATAGACATTAATTGAAAAATAGAAAAGTTTTCAGATAAATTCCCTTTAACCTTACTATAAAGACCCATAATTAGTGCTATCTATCAATTTAATTAAATGAAAGAATTAATGATTAGTTAAATATTTTTTTGAATATGTTATATTAATAATTCAATTAGATCTTTTACATTTATTGAAATCTTTTTTGAGATTATCTCCTTCATTCTTAATTCATCTATTGATTCTAATAATAAAGATGTTAAATTTTTAATTTCTAATATATTATTCTTTTTACTTTCTACAGAGATCAAATCTTTCATTGCTTTATATTTATTAAATATTTTAATGAACCGATCTGTAAAAATTGTTTTTATTTTGGATTTTACATTTGCAACATTCCCCTTTTTTTTCCCTTCACTAATTAATATAGGTAATACAGGCATATATTTATTTACTTTATCCGCCTTAGGACTTCGAAAATTGAAAATAAAGATTGGTATTCCAACAATCACATTATCTGTTTTGATCTCTAGAGTATATTCATGCAAAAATTTTTGTACTTTATCCAACTCCATTTCTTTAATGATTAAAAAATTATTATTAACTTTTTGTTTTTGTTTTTGAATTTGTTTTAATTTATTTTGAAGATCTACAAATTCTTTATTATAATCTTTCTCATCAGAGTCCATTTTTGTTTTTATTGAATTAATATTGGATTCTAAACTAGAAATCTTTGAGTTATGATTTTTTTGAATATTATTTCTTTCTTTTAATAAATTTCTTTTTAATGCAGTTATTTCATTATCGAATTGTTTTATGGAATTTTCAACTTTTTTACACTCTCTATATGAGTTTTTAATGTTCTCATTAATTAGAGGTAAATTTTTTTCTTTTGTTAATTGGCCAAGTTTTAGTATTTCTTTTTTTAATGATTCAATTTCATTAATAATAACAGATGAAATATCATTAATCTTAAATCTTCCTGAATTCAATAACTCTTCATCAGAATCATGCAAGTCTCTCTCTTTTTCTTCCCTTAAGTCTTTATTTAATCTTTCTAACTGTTCCTCTTCCTTTTGGTGATCTATTGTTTTAATTTTATAATTATCAACATCCTTTGAAGTTTTTTCAATCCATTTATCACATAATTTATTGATTTTATCATTGTATTGATTTAACATATTAATATCTGTAAAATTTATAAAATCATAAATTTCTTTACGAATATTGATTTGATCGACACTTTTGGTTATGGGATCTCCATACAGAATAAAATATTTCGCTTCAAATGTCTTTAAACTATAGGTATTAGAGAAAAAGGGTTTAAAAAAATTGATTTCATCAATACCAAATAAGGCTTCTTGAATAATTGTTTTACGTGAAAAATTTGCCTTATTAGAAAGATATTTTGAATTATAGGAGATTAAAGAATTAATAAAAGATTCAGAATCGGAAGCCTTAATAACTGCTTCAGGATTTGGTGGAATTTTTTTAAAAGGACCTACTAGAACTTTAGGAGCATTATGAAATAGATAACTATTAACACAAGCACGATTTTCATTTAAAGGAATTAATCTAACTGGCCAAAAACATAAGGAAATTGTTTCAATTGTGCCCCATTTTTTAATAATACTACCATTTTCTTCGAATAATACACATAATGACAAGGCTATTTCTTCAATAAATGTTCTCCTAGTTTGAGAGGGGACATATTTTAGATCTCCGATCATAAATGGTATGATTTTTTCCATAAATTATATCACATAAATTTTAATCAATATTAATTTAATTTATAATTTTTTTGATATTTAAGTTATTGTTATTTGCGATCCCGATTTAATTATAGCCAATTGATATTTTTTCCCTACATAGTTCAAAAATAAGAGCCCTAAATTGATAAAAAGTAGATTTAAATATTTTTAAATGAGATTAAGAGATTAATTTTTTTGTTAAAAACCAATCATTTTTGGAAATTAAGTTAAATCTTAGAATTGAAGATAAGATTTTCAATTTCTATTAGAAATTCTAGTTTTTTATTAAGTAGTATTAATTAATTAATTTATAATTCTATGATGAGACTAGACAAATCTGATGTCATTTGGCGAGTGATGAGTTAATAGTTACGCTGAGAATTAAAATTTCTTTTCTTCGCATATTAATTTAAAAAATCTTGAGAAAACAAATAAAGATTTCATCAATAATTTTTAATTAAATCATAAATTTAATTATAATTTTTTAATTAAAGCAAAAATTGGTGATCTCAGATTAAGGGAGATAATAAAAGTGTTATTATAAGTTAAATTAGAGTAATTATTAAAGGAAATATAATTTGGTGATGAATTTAAAACATAAAAAATTTAATCGTAAGGAATAGTTATAATTTTGTTCATCGTATTTTTATGATTCATTATCTAATGGAGCTGTTCCATTTCCATATATATGATACAATGCTGTTCGCCTAGCACATTCATAAAAACTTCGATATATTTCTCTTTTTTTATCATATAATGCACAAGACTCGTAGATTATAGGATCCCAGAATGTTAATTTATGAGGCGGATCATACCATAATTCTTCTTCTTTTAAAATTTGCTCAAATTCACTTGCACTTATCGTTTCTGTTAAATCTTTCTTATTTAACATTAGTAACAAGGGAATTTCTTTAATTAAAGAACCTTTAGCTACTTTTTTTAATTCTTTTAATGATTCAATATTATCTTCGAAGAGATGAGTTTGAGAATCTACTACAAATATTACTCCATCTGATCCTTTGAATATTTTTTTTCTTAATGGAGAAAATCGACTTTGTCCAGCAACTGTATAAACATGATAATATACTTTTCGTTCTTTTATAGATTGAAAAATTCCTCTATCAAAATATAAAGTAGAGCCACTTGCCATAGCAATTTTTGTTAAATTTCCTGTAGGTTCTACGTCTTTTTTTTGTTCTTTTGTTAGACGATATAAGGTATCCACTATAGTAGTTTTACCCGAGCCAGCCATGCCCCAATATAAAATTTTTATATATATGCGATGATCTGCTGTAACTCTCACCATATAATATCTGCCAAAAATAAAGATTTTCTTAAAATATTTAATAATAACTAATTATAATCAAATTACAAAAAGATAATCATTAATATTAATTTTTTTATTAATAATTGCATTATGGATTAGATATTAATAAAAGAATTGTTTTTCATTTTTTATATTTTTGTTTAAACTTCATTTCGTTTAGATTGTAATCATTACAAAAGTGTTTTCAAATTTTATTATGAAATTTTTTAAAAAACAATAAAGAATTAGAAAGATGATATATTAAGAAGGAGGATTTTAAAAATTTATATATAATTTTCCTAATCGGATGTTATAGGTACACCAAATTATTATTTTATCATAAGATTTTCCTTTTAATTTTGATCTAGCTATATAACTGATAAGATCACAATACATTATTTGTCTTTTATTTCCTAATTTAATTTTAATTTGATTTAGTATTTCATTTAAAAGATTTTTGTCTAAATTCATAGATTTTAAGTCTTGTGAAATAAGAGCGGCACCTCAAATTATCCAATTTGATCAAAAAATTGTGAGATCTGCGTGCTTGTCCAATCAAACATTGATAAGATTATTTGTATAATAATAATGAAAATAAAGATACTAAATCCAATTAATAGTCCATATTCTAGTAGAGACCCTGCATTTTCATCTTTTAAAAAATTTCCCAATTTATGAATTATATTTCTAATTTGTATTTTCATTTTATATCACATTTTTTGTTTAAAATTTTAAACTTAAAAACTCCGAAAAAAGTAGAAATTTAAATTATTTTTTATAAAAAACTTTAATATGTATAAAAATCTTAAAAATTACGTTCTAATCCCAGTTTTATCAGAAAACTATGATGAAAAGCTGTGGAATATTAAAATTAATTGTTTAAATTGCTCTAATTTCCATCTTAAAGATTGTTCGCATTTATTTAACAGTAAATGTCGTATTTGTTTGATAAATTGTTTAATAAAATATCAACACAAAACAATAAATTCAATATTTGACCAACAAAATCATAAAATAATTGAAGATGAATATATTTCATATTTTTTAGATTACATTAAATATTTTAAGTATTTGAACAAATTATTTAAGAAGAATCAAAAATTAGTGCAAAAGGGAAAAAAAAAAAATAGTTATTCTGAATTAGAG
>JAHLWE010000253.1 GCA_019058135.1 Promethearchaeota archaeon
CATTACATATTATTAAAGATGCCTGTTTATATTTAGCTGATTTGAGAAATTCAAAATCTCACCGTGAAACTATAACAATGGAGGAAATATTTTCTCATAGGGCGGAGATAATAACGTTATTGAATCCAATTATTGTTAATTTGTGTTAATTTTTTTTTATTTTTCAAGAAGTTTTCTGAAGTCAATTTCATTTAGGAGTGCTTTATTCAGAGATTCAGTATTTCTTTGATTAGTATTACTAATTTTGATTATATCAAGTTCCATTTGGTTGGTATGTTCCAGAAATATATCTCCCTTTTTCGTTCCAATCTCTTTATATATTTCTTCTATCATATTTCTTAGAGTTTCCACTCTTTCAAGGCAAAAATTTATAAAAAAATTTCCTGTGTCTTGTATCATTTTATCATTCTTTTTTTTTATTTAATAATTGAATTTATTTTTTTAAAAAAGGGTAAAGAGTGGTGAATAAGTAATCAATCTAAAAAATAAAAATAAACACTAAAATAAGATAATGAATAAATAGATAAACCACAAATAGTATAATCAAAGTTTTCAATAATTTTAATAAATATTTGAGAAAATAGTATGAGAAATTTTAATTATTATCAACCAACCCGTATTAGATTCGGATGGGGTCGTGTGAATGAAATAGGGAGAGTAGTTGCGCGTATTGGAAAAAGATGTCTTTTGGTAACGGTCAAATCCTTTCCAGCTTTACAACCATTATTTGAAAAGATAAAAAATTTATGTACTGAGGCAGGTGTTGAATTATTTCATTTTGAGGGAGTTATTCCCAATCCAACAATTGAATGTATAAATCTTGCTTCTGAAATGGCTATTAAAAATAAAATTGACGTTGTTTTAGGAGTGGGCGGAGGTTCTAGCATTGATACTGCTAAAGCTGTGGCTGTCGGTGCTACCCATGAAGGAGAAGCATGGGATTACCGTCTGGGGCAAAACAGAATTGAAAATAAAAAGTTGCTTCCAATTATAGCCGTTCCCACTATAGCTGGCACGGGTGCCGAAGTCACAAATATGTCAGTTTTAAAAAATGCAAATGAAAAAATAAAATCTGCGCTTGCTGATTGGTCTCTTTGTCCGAGGGTTAGTATTGTTGATCCTGAGCTCACATTGACTGTTCCACCATATATTACAGCTTCTGCTGGCTTTGATGCTTTTTGCCATTCATTTGAAAGTTATTTAAACATAAATGCGTCATATTATATCGATCTTATTGCGTTGGAATCAATAAAACTGGTAATCAAGCATCTTCCAATTGCTGTTGATGATGGGTCTAATAGGAAAGCAAGAGAAGCGCTTTCCCTAGGTAGTACCCTTGGAGGTCTTTGTATTGCAAATACGGGAACAACCTTGCCTCATGGAATAGGTATGGCTATTGGAGGGCATACAACAAATATAATGCATGGAGAATCTCTTGCAATTATGTATCCTGAAATAAACCGATGGACATGGAAGCATGCAATATCTAAATATGCAACGGCAGGAAGACTATTTAATCCTGAATTAGAAGATGAGTCTGATGAAGTTGCAGCGGAAGAAACATGTAATGAAATGGATATATTTCTTAAAAAAATCGGTATGTGGATGGATTTTAAAGATAAAAACGTACCTGAAAATATATTAAAAGCAATCGGTGATGATACAATTAAACTTCGGAACTACACACTTCATCCTAGAGTCGCTACTCTTGAAGAAATAAACAATTTACTTAAAAGAAGCTACAAGAGGTAGCTTCAGATGATGTATTATTTTAAGAAGTTTCCTTCTTTCAACATTTTCCGCAATTTCAAATAATCTATAAGAAGAATTATAGCCACAATGCCCAATACAATATATAAAACGATTAAACATATGGGTATAAATATTGGCAAGATAAATATGGCAATTTCATTAGAAGTGCCGCTAAGAAGATATGGAATACCAATACAAAAATAAATAATAGCAGAGATTGGTTTACATGAACACATTAAGATGAAATAGTGTAAGATTTTTTTTTTATTAGCTTTTATTTCTGCTTCAGTAAATATTTTTTCTTTATTTTAAATTTTAATTTCGTTCATAAAAATTACCTTTTAAAAAAAATTGCACTTTTTAATCTATAATAATTAAAAGCGAATTGATATCTAAATCCTATTTTATTTTATTTAAGTCTTTATAATAGAGAGATAACGTATTCTCGATAGGATAACCTAAAATTAAACCTGTCTCCCATAATTTTGCACCTAACTCTGTATCCCACTTATCTATATATTCACTTAATTTTTTATATTTTTTTGCATCGATTTCTTTTACGATATCGTCAAAATCCGAATAATCTTTTTTTAGTGCTTCAAGGTCAAATAAATCATTTAAATTTCCCTTCTGACCGAGAATAACTTTATAACCCTTTTCTCTTTTTTGATACTCGCAAAATAGTCCTTTTAATTTCGCAACTTCACAATATTGTTTTGCTTCTTCAAGTGTATTTTGACATAAAACGCCAAAGGGTTTTTTGCGATCTATGGTTCTCTGGAATATTTGTTTTTTTACATCTTCTTCAGTAGGCATTTCTGCGATATACCATCCTCCACTAAGATGTTGATTGAAATCGTTTATCATTGGAGATTTGAAATTTATTTTTTTGGGAATAAATCGTATTGATATAATTTTTTACCCTGATTGTAAATCATCTTGATGTTGAAAAACTTCCCCTCTTTTATAAAAATGCCATGTTTTTTTTTCTTCTTCATTGCAGTAATTTTTTTGGGGTTATATTTCATAAAATTAAATTATTAGATTAAAAATATCGAACCTTTTTCTCAGATACAATCTAAGATTGATTATTTGAATTATCTTTTTAATTTTTTCGTCCTTTTTCTTTCTCTGATGCTTTTTTAAGTTTTTCAATGAAATCCTCGCGTACGGGGTAGAAAATATCAAGCATTATAAAGGGTTCATTACCAATGCAGGTATCGCTATGTGGAGTATTTGGTTGTATACAATAAAAATCACCCTTCTGAACAACTCGTTCCTCGTCGCCGATGCGTAGTTTCGCTTTACCGGAATATACCATACCTATTTGTTCATGTGGATGGGAATGTAGAGGTACAGTGCTCCCTACTTTTGTGGTATTGAGCACCATCATCATCTTTTCACCATGTAGGCCTGTTAGAATAATAGTCTCAAGTTGTGGAATTTGACTTAACTTAGGCCCATCTTTTGGATCTATAAAGTAAGAAATTTTTCCTTGTTTCATTTATTTATCCCTTTTATTTTTAATAATGTATTTAATTTGATAACATACATTTAGGTATAAAACATATATTATGGTTTGGGTTATGTGATTATGAGAGATCATAATCGACAGTATTGTTTTTAACGTTATTTGCATTCCCTACACCATAATTTACCTTTATTACTTTTAAAAACTCAGCGGGTTCATTTCCCTCGTTTATCGGCACAACTGAATAATCCAAACCTATTTTTCCTCTTAAATCTTGACTTATTTGTGCTCCTATAAATTTCTTTCTAACGGATGATTCTGTCTCTTTCCATAACCAAATAGTCCTCTCGGGGTGATTACTAATGATTATATACACTTCAGAAGTTTTTAGGATATCCTTAATATCCTTATCAATTTTTATTTCTTCTGTTTCTCCCGTGTCTAATACTTTTAATAACTGAATCACATTTATTCCACCGCGGTTTTATTGAGGAAATTTTAATTTTTCTATTAATGTAAATTATTCCCCCTTTATTTTTAAAAATTTTTCTAATTTATATAAGATCTATAAAAAAAAGAGTTGTACTAAATAAAAAACAAATTAAAAGCACTCCAACAGCAGAAAAGAGAACGTTTGGTATCAGGAAAAAAATAAGAAAAAAGATTTTTTTTAATATATTTTGATTTCTTTCTAAGCCAGATTTTATCGAATGGATTCAAGTTTCTTTTTATGTATTTCCTCGAGTTTTTTTCTCATCTCTTCAAGTTTTTCGCCGTGCCATGGATAGAAATAAATGAATATCAGGCTAATCGCCGCAAGTATTGCTGGAACAAGTAGAAATAATATTTTTATGCCAATTAATGCTTCGGCTGATTGAGTATCTGCGCCCTGAACGAACCCAAAAGCTAGAAAAATTAAAGTTGCAATCACAGGCCCAATACTAGCGGCGGGTTTGGTAAATAGCGCATTAATCCCTAAAAACATACCTTCTCTACGAGTTTCTTGGTTTACCTCATCCTCATCCATAGACAATGCCATTAAAGATCCAGTTGTGAAAATTCCATATCCTGCAAAAAAGGTTAACCAAGCAAAACCAATCCATAGTAATAATTCTGATCCTGGTATTAATGCAAATATAAATATAATCACTCCACCTATAGCTCGCAATATACCAAACCTTAAGATTATTTTTCTCATACCCCATTTTGGGCGTAGCTTCATGCATACAATATAGGCACTATAGCCTACAAAAATAAATATTAAGAAATAGATGACAGTAACCATTGTAGAGTTTAATCCAAGGATAAACATATATGCGAATAAATAACTTAAACCTACGCTTCCTATAAGGATCCCACAGAAATTATATCCAATAAAGAGCAAAAATGATTTTAATTTAACGGTTTCTTTTATAGATTTCCATAATGGAAATGACTCATCTTTTCGAAATTCTGGTTTTTCTTCACACATATAAGCTGTAAGCAATGCAAATGCAGTTGATATAATTGCTACACTAATTACTATAATTTGAAATTCTATAGAAGTTGCATCCATAGCCCCTAAGATGAGTAAAAAAGGCACGACTGCTATAGCCCCTATAAGTAAGCTAATAAAATTTGCTTTATTCCGCTCATCAATATTTGAAGTCATTTCTGGTAATAATGACATCCAAGCAAGAACAACAAGCGTAAATATTGTATCGTTTAAACAAATACTAATTGTAAAATGAATAAAAATTATAATTTGATCAGTGTAACTCCAAGGAAACCATACAAGCAAGAATGCTACTGCCCAGAGAGGTGCGCCGTATTTAATATAAATTAACCTTCGACTTCCCCACTTTTCTCGATTAGTCCGATCCGAAAGTTGCCCAAGCAACGGGTCGTTCAGAGCGTTTACAGTCATATATATAACTTGTCCAATTATAAAATATATAGGGAGTAAAAGTAAATCATCATAGAATAGTTCTATGTATTTAAGATTAAAGACGTACATAAATAATCCCGCAGGAATGGCACCGAGCCCGTATCCTATTAAATTCTTCCTACTTAACTTATCTGAAGTTTTATTTTCCATAATTTATCATACTTTTTTTTTAAATCAATAACTATTTTATTTTAAATAAATATAAATATTTTTTAAATGAGAAAAAAAGAAATTTCAATATTGATTAAAATTCTGATTTGCTTTATTTTAAAAAATAGGAAAGCATTGTTTTTACACTTATGAAAGCGTTTACTTGTTTGTTGCAATCAATCAAAATAGTAATCACAAAATACACCTTTAAATAATAATAACTTCTTTTGTAAACAGATAAAAAGTGTTATTTGGTATAAGATAATTTAAAAGATATGATTTGAACCAAACAAAATATTGAGAGATGTAGTTAATTTGAACCAACAAGATGCATTAAAGTTTTCTCATGCATATATTAGTGAAATGATAAATCTTGGCGGAGAGAACCTACCTCGGAGTATATCAACACGATTGGGGTGTAAATTGGCAAAAATTTATAAAGAGCGAGAAATAGAGTCTTTAGAGCAGACTTTAAGAGATTTGTATAAAATGTTAGGAGCAGAAGTAAAAATTGAAAAAGTAAGTGAAAAAAAGTTCAATATAAGAATCAAACATCCTTATCAGTTTTGTCCAATTGGAGGACCTTTTAATCCTTCAAAAAGGGAAAATTTTTTGGAAATTGTCTGTATTCCTTATACAATTGGATTTCTTAAAGAATTTAACCCCATTAATGGATATCACATAGATTTAAAGAATTGTATCCTACGGGATGGCGGTCAATTATGTGAATATGATTTAATTTTAAATCTAAAGGACCAATTGGGAGAATTACATAGTAGCATATATTAAAAAGACTGAGACAATTTTATTTAAAATAAAAAAGGAATAAAAAAAAATAATTTTATTAAAATATTGCAATAGCCAACCAGAATAGGAGTAATCCGATTCCGAAATAGATAATAGAGCTAAGATAAGTTACGTGTTTTGAGTAATTTTTAAATTTCCTTCCACTTTCGGTTAAAATATAATTCACTTGTACATATGGTGTAGGAGCACGTCTATACCAGCCGGAAATTTGAACGTTTTGACCGATTAATTTATCAACTCGCATGATTGCCCAGAAGAAATCGACAATCCTCAGTCCAAATCTGTAATCTACAGTAATTAAGCCTGTCTCGTCTTGAACCACAAGGTCTTCTGAATACCACAGTCCTGGAATCCCTCTTCCGATTATCTTTCCCTGAAGAATTGTAGCAACTGGACGTATCGGACTTACTTTCACGTTAGTAACTAATTCTGCAATTGTATAAGGCTGGAAACTTCCTCTGTATTTATAAAGTGTCCTGGCGATAACGGCTAATCCCATAAGATAGAAACCGATTGCCCAAAAGAATAATATATTTATTCCGAGCAACAATGTAGAATAATTAAATATTAAGTTAATAATCCACAAAATCGTGAATCCGATACAAGAGATAAATACTAAGGAAGGAAGCCATAACCAGAATAAATCAGCTAAGAATTGATCCCATAAAGATTTTCCAGCCTGTTCTTCCGCTCTTTCCTTAGTTCTTGAGAGGTCAATCTCAGGTTTTACATTAAATTCAGCACATCGTTTATTTAATGCTAAAATTCTTTTTGCAGGAAGGGGGTGTGTGCTAAACACTTGATAATATTTAGCCCATGGATTATGAAGATCCCATGCTGCAGCCGCTTCTATATTTTCTTGAGAGAAACCACCTGAGGCGCCTACGCTTGATAATGCTAATTTTTTTGCATCTTTTTTATTATAGATACCTAGCGATCGTAATGTATGAACTTTCGATTTATACATTTCAGATGTCTTATCTTGAGCTTCAAGAAGTCCGTAGGCTATCTTGACTAATGCAGTAGATAAATAGTTAGGATTTTCCATCATTTCGGCGCTATTTTCATCAGCGTAGTATTCTCTGAATCTTGAGATTAACAATGTTATCAGGTATCCAAAATAATATGCAAAGTAAGAAAGCACACCAATAACTAAAAGTACTAAACCGATATATCCACCCTTCTCATCCCTTCCACGTGTAGTAGAGCGTCCAGCGAAAAAACACCACCTAGCTACTACATATAGAAGTACTGGAATTGCGCTCGCTAATGTCATAATTATAAAGTCAGAATGAACTACATGACCCATCTCATGAGCGACTACAGATGCTTGTTCTTTTTTATTGAGATGTTGTAGAATCCCAGAGGTAATTACTACGCGAGCATTGTTTTTATGATGGCCGAACGTAAAGGCATTAGGGTTTCCATCGTGAATTAAGCCCATTCGGGGAGTTCGGATATGAAATTTTCTCACATGTGCGTCAACAACGTCTGCAAGGTGCGGATATTGACCTTTAAACTGATCAAACGGAATCCAGTCAATTCGATAGATCCAACCGATAATGTATGGTGAAATGAGGTATTGAAAGCCGATTATAGCGAGTGTTATTGCTATCATAAACCATAGGCTCCAATTAAGCCACCAACCAATCATATTTATGATTGCAAAAAGTAGTGCAAATAGGAAAAATAGCATAAAGCAAGACCTAATTTTATAGCCCATTATTTATCACATATTTTGTTTAAATTTTTTTGATTAATTTAAAAATTAAAAATTTGTTATAGAATTAAGAAACCAGCTATACATATATTTTTTTTGTTTAACCCATGAAAACGGGTAATTTATTATATTTGTATTAGAAAGTAATAGAATAAATTTATATTAAACAAAACTATTATTCATTAAATTTTTAGAGAAAAATCAAGAATTTTTAATTGAAAAAAGATAATATTGCGAAAGTAGAAAGAAATAATTATAAATTAAATCTTATTAATTATGTAAAATTAAAAATTATTTAACAATAAACACAAATAAAGTAATCCTATTATAAGTGAAATTTTAATGTCGCTAAAAGAATTTACGAAGGAAGTATTTACGCAATATGGTTTTACCGAAGATATAATTAGAGTTTATTTAACTTTTCTAAGGCTTCCACGCGCTACGATAAGTCAAGTTTACATGTATATAAATAAAGATAAAGATATTACGTTCGAAAGTATAGAAGCGGATCTTCAGAAAATCACAGAAATTACAGCAGATTTAGAAAGTAAAGGGTTCTTAAAGAAAGTTCCCGGCATAGTGGATCGATATATTCCATTAGAGCCATTTTTTGACTTATTTATAAGGCAATCTAAAGTTTTAAGAGATGAGATATCAAAAACTAAGGATGATGTTCTTGCTGATCAAAGTAATCGCTTTGAAACTTTAGAAGGTAGTCAGGATAATACAATAAATGAAGTTACAAACGCCGTTGAGACTCAAATTAATGATTTTTTTGTCGATTCTGACAAAAAGGATACCTATAAGAAGGAAAAAATTGAAGCAGCAAACAAAAGGCTTACAGATACATTAAAGTCTCTTGAAAATGAATTACATGGAACAGTTGATATAGATTATTCTGAGTTAAAGAGTGATATTGATGAATTGGATTATGAGGAAAATTCTGAATTAGATAAAATCTCGGAAAACCATAATAAAGCGATGAAAACTTTGGAATTTAATTTTCACAACATACTTAACACGCTAAATGAAACTGTTAATAATATCTCTAAAACTTTTGTTGATACTTCCGAGAATGGAACAACAACCGCAAAAGATGATATTAATTCAATCGTAAAAGCCTTACTTGATGATTTTTCAAATAGAATCTCAAACTTAGAAACCGAATTGAAAAAGGATTTAGATGCGCATGTTAATCATCATAAGGATGAGGCTGCAGATCTTAAACCAAAGATGGAGAAAATTTTAGAAAAATACATGGATCAAATGAATAAGGTCATTATTGACTTAAAAGAGAGAATTGATTCCTTGTTTAAAGAGCATATATCTACTTTAAATAAAACATCAACACAACTCCAAAATAGAATTAAAGATCATGTAGATAATCGTCATAAAACACTAGAGAACCAAGTAAAACAATTTAGAGATACTACTCTTACATTAATGGATAATTTAGTATCTACCAGTGAACAACTGACAAATCTATCATCTGAATTAAAAAAGAGAGGTGCTGCTTTTAAGGCGCTTTTCGCTGGAAAACATAAAAAATATAAAGCTATTTATAAAGAGATTCAAGAAAAAGTAGAAACAATTTCGGATAAATTAAAGCAAGAATTTTCACAATCAACTGAGATACATGTTGAAGATACTTTTAAAACTACGAGAGATTTAAAAAATGATGTAACAACAACCATTTCTTTAGAAAATGAGGAATTTAATAAGCAAACTACGGATTTAAATTCAAGAGCACAAAGTACAATTGACACAGATATGGGACCTCTTGCAAATGACCTCGTAGGTGAAATAGATTCCACTATAGATGAAGGTGTAAAGCATTGTTCAGATACTTCTTTAAAATTAAAAGATTCCTTAGAAACTTCCCTACATCAACATCATGATGATTATGATAAGACGATCACACGGCACAATGATGTTACAATAAAACATTATAATGATTCCGATGCTGATGTGAAGAGGTTAAATGAGGATTTTGTAAAAGATATGGATATTAAATTTAATGCTGGAGTAGCTGATGTAACAAATGAAATTGGAATTCAAATAAAAGATATTGATAACCATCGTGATAATTATAGGAGGAAACAAAGAGAAATGTTTGATGCCCGTCTTAATAAAATTAGTACTGATTTCGACAAGTCAAAACATTCTACATCATCGAAGATTGATGGAGAGATTAACTTCTTTAATAATGATTGCAGCGAATTAGATAAAAATCTGTATGATATGCTTGAAGATCATAAAAATAAATATAAAGAGAATGCAACTACCCTGCAAAGTAGCCTTTCAAACACGGTTAAGGACACAATTCAAAACGTCAAGGATGCAATTGCAGATTTCACTCTAACATTCATGAACTCAATAGATGATTGTAGTGAAACAGCCGAAAAGAACGAAGAGAAATTGAATGATATCGATCAAGCTTCAAGGGCAATCCCAGAAATTAAGAAGGTTAACACTTGGCATACAATTGGTGTGGAAGCATTAATAGCCGCCATTAAAGATACAATTCATAGAACCAAAAGTTCCATTATTATCGTTACTCCAACTGTTATTCCAGAGATATTGCAATTAATCTCACAAGTTGCATTTCAAAAGAAAGCAGCCAGATTCCTATTGACTTCACACTGGAATCTTGCTCAATATGGTGATATTATAACTAAAATGAAAACCTTGGGGAATATTCAATTTCGCCAGTTAAAGACCAAGGGCAACTTTTACGCGGTTACCAGGGATGCAGAAGAAGTCCTCTTGGCTCCAGCTTCCAAAAAGGACGAGGATATAGTAGCGGTGATTAGTGAAGAAGAAGGGTATGCAATACTCTATAGTCAATTTATTGGAACTATCTTCCAAGCGAACTCACGACCGATTTAAGGCGGCCTCCAGAGAGATATTATGAAATTGGCTTAGAAGAATAGAGATTTCCCAAAACTGGAACTATAGAATGGATATCAAACACTCTTAAAAAAAAATTTTTTAGATTTTTTAAAATTCTTATTTTTAAATAAGATATATAAAGAAAGATTGTCGGACCGAATTGTCAACCCAATCGGTCATTTCGGTTGATAAGAAAAGTATTAAAGTGAGTATTGTTATTCTTATCATATACAATAAGTTTATTACTTAGTAGTGATAAGGCGGGATTAAATTCGCATGGATGAGAGTGTAACAATCGTATCGGAGTTTCAAGTTAACGATTTTATTACTTTAAAGTTGAAGCATATAGAATCAGAAGATGAGTACGACGATAACTGGGAAACTGTTATATATATCAAGGGTGAGCGGTTTAATCAATGCTCGTTTCTTTTAATAAACATTCCTATTGGTGGGATTAAGTCGTTTGACGAGATTAAATCGATTGACGAGGCTGCGGAGCGGTTGGGTGTGGCTGCGGAGGGTCCTGACGGAAGGTACAAATATAATGTTACACACGAGGTTGAGTTTTGGGGACATTGTTCTAACTTGCAGGTATGGGTTGAGTATAATTATGACACACGTCTTTTACGGATGGATTTAGCTTTTCCGCTATTAAGACGATTAACCGAGATAGGTGATACTGTTGCGAAGAAAGTTTTCAAGGAGGAGATTGTGAAGCGTTTTTTAAGCGGTCATCCATCAGTTATGAAATATTTATTTGAGGAATTATATTTAGGGTATCTTGATGAAGGTGAATATGATTTTTTGTTTAAGGAGTTTAAAGCAAGGGGTATTGAGGGAGATTTTGTAACATATGAAAATCACATTGTTGGGTTTATAACAGATAGTGTGTATGGAAAATCGTTATATTTAAGTAGTTCATCCGAAGTTTTTACTGAGCACGAGATACTTTTCGATATAAGAATCAACGACATTACAAAAATACAAGGTTTGAATAAATTAACTGATTTAGCAGTATTAAATATTAGCGGCCACGAGATCACTGAAATTAAAGGTCTTGATAATCTTACAAATTTAAAAGAATTATCTCTATCAAGCAATCAAATATCAGAAATTAAAGGTCTAGAGCACCTAACAAATTTAAAGAAATTATATCTCTCAGCGAATCAAATTTCAGAAATTAAGGGACTTGATAAACTTATAAATTTAGAAAATTTATGGTTAAGTAAAAATAAAATTACAGAGATCAAGGGATTAGAAAATTTAAAAAATCTAAAAGTAATATTATTAGATTTTAATCCAGTCTTGAAAATCAAATCTTTTAATTTAGGAACTAATGGTCAGGAATATGTAAAATTTTGTAGAAATAAAAAAAAAGAAGATTATAAATAAATATTTCTAATTTTTAATATTTTATGACAGGAAGATAAAATCTTTTTAAAAATAAAACGATATAACTTTTATATAATTAATTCAATCATTAAAAGGTAAAAATAACAGAAATTTTTTAAAATGAAAGATCTTCATCGGGAATATTTGATTTTTTTAATCCTACTTTGTACGTTATCTATATTTTTGATTTTTGATTTTTATATTATAATTGTTGCTTTTTTTTATCATGAAATATACCTTGAGAGTAAAGATTTTTATGATAATTTACTTATAGTTTCAGCAATATTTTCTGCTGTTTTTATGCCATTCATAATAAAACAATATGAAAATTATAGAATCGAAAAAAAAAAACATGAAATTTATCAAAAATGCTTAGTC
>JAHLWE010000254.1 GCA_019058135.1 Promethearchaeota archaeon
ACTGGGGTTCTCTGGTTTTCCATCAGCTCAGTTCGAGCAATATATCAAATTAATCAACCACCAATTCTACAAGCAATTAATCTACCAGAGGCTCAAGGGAGAGTTTCCTCTTGGAATCAATTTTTAGAAACATTAGGACAAGGAACTGGACCTTTAATTGCAGGAGCTGTACTTTCAGCAAGCGGACAGAATTATATTTTAGCATCCTTAGTTATTACTTTTATTGGTGTGCCCGGAGCTATACTATGGGCTTATGCGAAACGAAAAATCAATGGAGATATTGAAAATATAGAAAATATCCTCGCAAAAAGAGCTGTAGAACTAAAAAATCTTAATAAAATAAAAGTTGCTCCCAACGAAAAAGTTTAAGAAAAAAAAAGATATCGATAATCAATTTATTTTAAAAAAAATAATAATGACTTTCTGAATTTATTTAATTTTGAATATTCTATTATTAAATAAATCATAAACTTCATATTTTTATTAATTTTATTTATCTTGTTGTTATTCTTACTGCTAATTAATTGAAGGTGATCGCTAAATTGAAAAACACTGATAAAAAAGAAAAATGGGTCTGTACTGCCGCATGGCCATACGTTAATGCTATTCCGCATTTAGGAAATATGATTGGAAGTATTCTATCTGCTGACGTTTTTGCAAGATATTTAAGATCAAAGGGTGCAGAAGTTGTATTTGTATCTGGTAGTGATATGCATGGAAGTCCTGCTATTGTGGCAGCAAAAAAAATAAATACAACTCCTGAAAAATTAGCAATAAAAAATCACAATTTAATTAAAGATCTTTTTGAAAAATGGCAAATCTCTTTTGACAATTATACAGACACACATAACCCAATACATATGAAATTCGTTCAAGATTTTTACCTTGAAATTCAAAAAAATGGGTATATCTTTGAGAAAGAAACAGATGAATTTTATTGCGAAAATGATAATTTGTTCTTACCCGACCGATTTATTGTTGGAACATGTCCTCATTGCGGATTTGATGCTGCCCGAGGCGATCAGTGCGATTCACCGGATTGTGGGAAACTTTTAACACCTATAGAATTGATAGAACCTCGATGTAATATATGTGGACAAAAACCGATAATAAAAAAAACAAAACATTGGTATTTGGATCTTCCAAAATTAGAGAAAGAATTGGAGAAATTTATTATTGAAAATAAAATAATACCTGCAAATGCCCGGACATCATGCCTTAATTCAATTAAGAGAGGAATACCACAGAGAGCAATTACTCGTGATTTAGAATGGGGAATTCCCGCACCATTTAAAGGAGCAGAAGAAAAAACGATATATGTCTGGTTCGAAGCTGTATTAGGATATATCTCTGCAGTTAAAGAATGGGCAGAAAAAATAGTTGGAGATAAATCAAAATTTGAATATTTTTGGAATGATAAAAACACTCGTTCTGTTTATTTCATCGCGAAAGATAATATTATTTTTCATTTATTGATATTTCCCGGTTTAATTATAGCATATAATAAAAATAAACCCGAAAATGAGAAATTTGAACTTCCTTATAATGTTTCATCAACTGAATTTTTAATGTTTGAGAATGATAAATTTTCAAAATCTAGAAACATAGGAATTTGGATTGATGAGGCTTTAGAAATAGCACCTGTAGATTATTGGCGATTTAATTTAATTTTTAATCGTCCAGAGAAGAGCGATACTTCATTTTTATGGTCAGAATTTCAAAATAATATTAATATTTTAAATGATAATTTAGGTAATTTTATCCATCGAACATTCACATTTATTTACAGATATTTTAAGGGAATAGTTCCTCCACGAATGAAAACAGATAACTTAGATAAAGAATTTCTTTCAAAAATCGAAAACATTGGTAAAGTTGTTGGAAATTTAATTGATCAGTTTGAGTTAAAAAAGGCATTAAAAGAGATAATATCGTGTTCTAGAGAAGCAAATATTTATTTAAGTGAAAAGGAACCTTGGCATTTAATTAAAGAAGATAAAACTAAAGCAGGACACGTTTTAAATATATGTATTCAATTTGTTCATAGCTTATCTATTTTATTAGAACCATTTATTCCGCTATCATCTAAAAAAATTGAAGTTTTCTTAAATTTTGAGGAAGAAAGAGAACTTACTAGATGGTCTCAAATTTCCTCTAATGCTATTAATGCCGGCCATAAAATTAAAAAACCAGAACCAATATTTCAAAAACTTGAAATAAAAGAATTACAAAATAAATTAAAAGAAATTCTTGGTCAAAAAGGAGGAAGAAAGGAATTGGTAACAGAATCTAAAAAAAACTCCCTAATCACATATGAAGATTTTAAAAAATTAGATATACACACTGCCAAGATAATTGAAGCAGAATCAATTAAAAATGCGGATAAATTACTAAAATTAAAAATCGATTTGGGATTTGAACAAAGAACTCTAGTTGCTGGAATAGCTCAGATCTACAAACCAGAAGAACTTATCGGAAAAAAAATTATCGTATTAACTAATTTACAAGCTAAAAAAATGAAAGGAATTTTATCTCACGGAATGCTTTTAGCCGCTGTTGATGAAGATGATAATGTGTCTCTTTTAACTATTGATGAAAAAAAAGATATAAAATTGGGATCAAAAATTGAATGACTTCTATTTTAATCTAAATTTTTAATATAAAATCAGGATCCAATCTTGCAACAATGTGTCCCAAATCCAGTTGTATAGTTTTAAGTATCACACTTCGATCCCGATAAATGAATTGTATTTCGCGAGGATTTCTGAAAATCTTTTTGGCTCCAACTTTAGATTTTAGACTGCACAGAAAATATCTATTAGTTCCAATTTCTATTACCTTTTCCACATTTTCGATATCAGGGAATGCATATCCTGCACCATGAGGTAATATATTTGCATTTAACAATGTATCTATTAAATCAAATTTCTGTGCTAGTTCTAGAAAATTAAGATTTTTAATGACGGTATAAGATAAATTTGGTTTTCCTTCGAAAATATATGCTGGCATATCTGCCCTAATACAAATTGGAAATAAATTTGACCGGGTATTTATATTCTTTGAAAGATCTGTACAATGACAACCTAAATAAATATTATTATAATCAGCTAAGAATTGATGGGATTTATTAGATATGATTTCGAACTCATCAAATATTTTACTTCCAAAATATTCCCTTTTTTTTTCAGCAAAATGAATTGCGTAATTATGAAAATCTAAATATTCCTTTGCTAAATTATCTTGTATTATATACTGATTCCCAAATGGTGTTTCAACAACAGTTGCATGTTGTTTTAACGTCTTAGATTTATCAATATATAATCCTAAACCATAGTGATCATCGCGAAATTCAGATACAGATCCATGAATAACAAACATAAACGGAGGAAAGTCAATATCTGATAAATTTTTTGTTTGGTAAATATCAATAAAATGATTTCCTACAGAATAATCCCACTTGAGTTTAACATCTTCTAAATATAATTCCTCATTTTTAATATCTTCAATTCTTTTAATTATTTCATAGGGGCTTGGCCTTTCATACAATCCTCCAACTAATAATCCACAACAATTGGGTTTTGTATTTAAAAAAATAAATCTATCTTGACCATTTCCCCAATTAAGTCGTCCTCCATAACTAACTCCAGAATTCCATCGAAATATATTTCTTGAAATTGTTTCATCTGGAGTTGAAATAAATAATGCTTTTGGGTTTAAACCAAATTTATATTGTATATAATGAAACTGGGCCAAACCATATGCCATATTTTCTTTACTTAGCTGACTTGCTCCGTCATTTAGCCCTGTAGAAAAAATAAATTTCTTTGCTCTTTCGAGAATATCCATTTTACTTAAATTGGAAAAATTTTCAGATAATTCCGGAATATTCATAAGTCAGACAAAAACAAGATAAAAATATGACTATATAAAAATTTTGATAAATCTTTTTCAAAAAAATAATCTTTACTCATTTAAATCTTAGAAAATTTGATATAAAATTCATTTTTCATAAAAATATTAAAGGAAATAAATACATTTCATAAATTCATTTAAATGTTCGCAATATAATTAAATGTAAAAAAATAAATAAGTATAGAATACTTCTTTTTTAGAAGAACATTTAGAATTTGTTTGACATTTAATGAAGTTTATAGAACCATCCTTCGAGATTGATAATAAAGGAAGAACAATGTGTAAAAATCATCCCTATTATCAATTTTTTATAACTCCGCATAAATCTATTTATGAAGAAAAACAACTTGAGAAGATCTTGACTTGTAAGGCTTGTGAACATTATTATAATAATGATTGTTATTTTCCAAAAAGAGAGATTGATTTGATTGAAAGAGATCGGCAGAGAGAAAGAATTAAATGTGTATTATGCGGTAACAGAATTCATAGACTCCTGACAATTATTCAAAGCCTTTATTATGAAGCGAAATTTAATGTTAAAGTACCCCTAATTTGCTGTGATTGTCATTTAAGCCTAAATGATCAATCATTTATGCAGAGAACAAAGTTGCGCCTGGTGGGGTTTATAATAAGTTTTTTAATATCTCTTTATCTCATTTTCTATTTTTTTCTCGCAATTTTAGCAGTAAAAGTGTTTATCATAATTGGTTTAATTTTTCTGATATTCTGGTTTTCAATGAGCATGAAAGATATTAAGAAAATACTTTATCTCAGAGAAGGGAGAAAATATTATCAGAAATTCATTTCTCAAAGTAATGTTGATGAAGAATCATAATTTGAAATCATTAAATCAGTATTTCAATAAAAGTTTTTATTCTCTATCAAGCAAAACGAATTCAGAAACCCTATTCATATAATATGGCTCCTTTGATTTGTCAATCGTTCCTTTTACACTAACCTTACTGCCAATAAACCGTCTAGGATTAACGATTCCTGTTTTTACCATTTCACCTGTATTTTTATTTATAAAATAAATAACGGATTTTTTGAAATCTTGTATCCCCATTGCTAGATCAGATAAATACACTTTAATCTTTACTCCATTTTTCTGTTGTAGCATAATATGATGATAACCAGATTTTGGAGATCTTTTGAAATCCCTATATAATTGACTTTCACTAACATTAACAATAATTCCAATTATTTCTTCTTCTTTTTTACTCATTATAATCTCTATTTATAATTACTATTGATTTTGAATGAACTTCATATGATCGATTCTCTTTTGCAAAATCTTTTTAGTCCCAACGTCGCTTCTGTGAAATAATTTTCCTTCTATAAAACTTACTCCTTTTTCAGCAATTTTTTCTGCTTCTTCAAGGGTATCAGAAATTCCTAACATTCCAATCGCTCTCGAAGTAGTGGTATAAACTGAATTATCTTTTTTATAGACAGAAGCATAATAAAACTTTGCCCCAATCTCTTCAATTTTCTCTTTATGAATAATAATTCTCTGGTCTCTTAATGGATTTACGGGATACCCTTCTGGGGCTAAATATTTACACACAGTTGCTTTTTTTTCAAAATTAAGTTTAACGGGTAAATTGCCATCTAAAATCTTATAACACAAATCAACAAAATTATCTTTTAAAATTGGAAGAACATTCATTGCTTCTGGATCTCCCAGTCTAACATTAAATTCTACTAATTTTATTCCCTTTTTAACTTTCATAAATTGACCATATAAAAATCCCTTGTATTCTGTTCCAGTCTCTTTCTTTACAGCACTAACAACTTTATTCATTTCTGAGATTGCTTCATTTATATCAAACACATCAATAAATGGTAATGAATGGTCCTCAATAGAATAAGAACCCATTCCACCTGTGTTAGGTCCTTTATCGTCATTATATGCTCTTTTAAAATCCTGAACTAAAAGATTTCCCACAACTCTATTCCCATCAACAAGTGCTTGTAAAGTAAATTCTTCCCCCTCCAATTTTTCTTCTATAATGAAATACATTCCATTCTTAACTAATTTTTGACAATAATCAATAATCTCTTGTTTTGAAAAAAGATGGTCTCCATAAACCTTTACACCTTTACCACCTGTTAATCCATCTGGTTTCACAACCACATTCTCAACTCCGAGCTCCTTGATAAATGCTTCTACCCCATCCATAGAAACGAAGATTTCATAAATTATATTTGATTTAATGTTATTTTTATCTAATAATTGTCTTGTAAATATTTTTGAACCTTCTAATTGTGCTGCTTCAATTTTTGGACCAATACATGGAATTTGAGCTTTTTCTAACGCATCTGCAATTCCTACAACTAACGGTGCCTCTGGTCCAACCACAGCAAAATCAATACCATTTTGCTTGATAAAATTTATTAGTTCTTTGAAATTATCTTCCTTTTCTATTTTAACACGCCCTTCACTCAATTCATCTAAACCAGCATTTCTAAAACTCATAAAAGCATATAATTCAGCACCACCCTTGACTAAAGCTTCGGCAATTGTATGTTCACGAGCTCCATGACCAATTATAATAACTTTCGGCATAATTTTTCTCTTTAATATATAATAATTTTAAATGTTTTAATTTAAGTTAAATAAAGGTTTAAAAAAATTTTTTATTAAACAATTGTTAATATAGAATTAAATAGAAATACCATAAATTAGTGATATTTTATAGAATATACTGCAGAATTTTCGGATTTATTTATTATACTTTTTTCAATTTTTGGAATTGTGTTATTAATTATAATTATTATATCATATAAAATTTCAAAGAAGGAAGATAAAAGTCTCATCACCTCCCTCATTATTTTAATAGGGTTCATAGGAATCGAGATCTTTATAGAAAATACAACAATTCAATTACTAATTTTTGTATGTATTATTACTTTAATTATATATATTGTATTCTGCTGTTTCATTCCCAGGCTATTTTATATTAAAGGAAAGTTCTTATTTACAGAAACAAAATCAGAAATCTGGAAAGATTTAAAAATAGATTCTACAATTGTAGAAAAACAAGAAAAAAATTAAATTTTTGAGAAAACAATGATTGGCATTCTACTTGCTTTTATTCCGCTTTACTGTCTCTTAATTGGATTATTCTGGTCTATTTCTTGCTCCAAATCAATTTATAGGAAGAGATTTTTAACTATTTTAATTCTAATAATTTTATTTATCAATACATCAAATATTGTTATTTTTTCTATATTTGATCTACAATATTATGATTTTAACCTTAATTTAAATGTTGGAACCTTCGTATTATGGGAAATTATATTTGCTTTAAGTTGTATCATATTTTATTTTTCAAAAGATGAAATGACAGGCATTATAAATGAAAATTTATATGATTTCTTAATCATTTTAATTATATTTTGCCTAGTTGGAGCATCGCTTACTTCAAATATTTTAATAACTGTAATTTTTGTTATAATTGTTTTTATATCTCTGGGATTAATTTTCTATTTTGGAATATATTCAAAACCATTTAAACTATTAAGACTTTTCTTCATTTCAATAATTTTAAGTATCATTTTTCTAATTCTCGGAGTTTTATTAATTTATTTTGAATTTAATTCTTTTATATTAACTGAAATTAGAAACTCTGAGTTAAATCCTGGCTTAAATCCAATAATCTCCTTATTATTTTTATTTGGATTTGGTATCCCATGTGGAATTATTCCCTTTTCTATATATCATCTTAAGGTTTATTATCACGATTCAACATATACAACTTTATTTACAATTACCAATTTAACATTCCCAATTATTAATTTTATTCTATTCAAATTACTCATAACCTTCACTTATGATTTAGTAATAAATTCACTTATAATTTTAATCATTGCAGCTGTTGGGTTAATTATATCAATAACTTACTCTTTGACTGAGACTTTTACTGCAATTGATGGAAGATCCTTTTCAATTAAAAAGATTTTAGGATTGTCTTCAAATTCTGATTTCAATATGATTTTATTAATTTCAGCTTTTATCGGATTTTTACCAACTGAATCAATAAAAATTGAATATGGAAGTTTTGTTTTTTTCTTTATTTTTTGTATGATTTTAGTAAAAATATTATTATTTTACAGTTTAAAACCCCTAATGCTTGAGACTTTGGATGATAATATTAAAAATTTAGGTGGATTTTGGAAAAAATATAAGATTTTTGGAATCTTTTATTTAATTGGGGGTATTTTACTAACAATTCCGTTTGCTTTGGGAAATATCTTAATAAATTTAATCTCAAATATTTTTACAGAATCTCTAATCGATTTACCGCATATTTCATTTATTGGTTTTACAATTTGGGCTATTTTAATTTTTTATTTCATAATTATATTAATTTGGGTTTCCATCACGTTTAATGATATATTCATTGGGACTCCAAAATATTTAAAAAATAAAGATATTAGACCAATAACTAAATTAGACTACCTTCCTCTAATCTTAATTTTTATATTTTCAATATTTTTATGTATTTTTTATTTTTTCAACAATATTTTATTTATGGAAATAATAAATTTTTCTACTGAACAATTTACACATTAATGGGAGATTTCCTTTCTCTTTAAATATATTTCTGCAGCTTTATTAAGATCAACTGAAGTTAATGACCGTTTCAATTTATTCTGTAATTTCTCAACATAAGTTTTACATAATTTTAAACTTAAATTTCCCTGTTTTTCTTTTATTAAATAAAATAATTCACTCTCTAACGTATCAAATGAAGTTTTTATAATTGAATCTTCTTTAACCGCATCCAGATTAACTTTAATGTCTTGTGGTTTTAAAAATTGTTTTTCTGGCTTTTTCTCAATTTCTTTAGTTGGCTTTTCTTCTGGAGTTTTTATTTTTGTTGTTTTAACTTGAGGAGGAAGAGGTTTTACCGAAACCTTTTGAGAAAATGAAATTTTTTCGGGAGCTTTTATCTTAAATCTCTCAACTTCTTTTTGTTTTTCTTCTTTTTCGATTAATTTTTTAATTTCACTAATTTTTTGCTCGATAGAAGATAAATGTATAAATTCTTGAAACTTATTGCAAATATCTTTTAAATAATTAAAATGTTTAATTGCTTCTGAATAATTTTTATTAATAACTTCATTTTCTGCTTTTTTTAATAAATCATCAAATTCTGATGGAAATTCTTTTTTTATCTTTAATTCATTTGAGATAATATTTATTAATTTATTCTTAATCTCAGGATCTTTAAGCGAAATATCAAATACTGGAAAATTATATTCATCTTCTATTTGTTTGGCTTCTATTGCTTCCGATAAATCTTGCTTATTTGCAAATATTATAAGTTTTGAAAATTTTGCATCGGTTTTTTGAAGATTAATAAAATGTGTCAATGTTTTGGTTTTATAATTTGTAGAGTCAAAAACCAGCAAAATTAAATCGGCTCCACTCAAAAATTTATTCCATAATGGTGAAAAATTGTCTTCTAATTGGAAGTCCCATAAATCAAAATATAAGTTATCAATACTTATTTTATAAGATTTTGCAAAATTCATAAATATTTTTGGTTCCAAATTTAATTTTAAAAGATTTACAATTGTTGTTTTTCCTGAACCATATGGTCCTATTAATGCGATTTTTGAATGAAGTTCATAATGAATTTCGTGTAAAAACTTAATAAATTCATTTTTTTCTTTCTTTCTTTCTTTAATATCTAAAGGATTGGGAAATAAATTTTGAAATCTTTTAGTAATTTTATTTAAAATATCATTAATATAATCTCTTTTATCAACAAGATCGGAAATAATTAAATAGAAAACGGCATTTCTTGTAATGTAAAACAATTGATAATTTCCAAAAGGACGATGAAAAAACTGATTTGGTATTGGTAAATCAATAAATTCATTTAATAGGTCTTGAACATTTTTAAATTGCTCATTATTAAAAGCTAATGCATAAGAATAACTAAAAATTATATTTTTATCAAAAATAATATAAATTTGCCGTAGCAATTCTCAAAATCATCTATTGACAGCTTTTTTATATTATCAATAATAAAAAATAACTCTTATAAGTGTTCCTTATTTCAGAAAAATCAAAATTAAATAGATTAGATTTTTACTATAACTTAATAAATTGATTAGAAATATTCTGGCTTAAAAAAATAAGATGAATACTGATCCCCGCGCAATCATTGATTTCCTTTTAAAACATGGATTTAAAAAACAAAACTCAGCACTCTTAAAAAATATTGCTAAAGATATCGATAAATTATGCACCAAATGCCAACGACCGCGAATGCACTGTACTTTATCCCCCTTATGTTCAAGAAGATTTTTATTGAAATTGCGTATAAAATCAGGGGCGAAATTAGATGATGTTCCCAAATTCTGTTATCGGCAATTGGTGAATCTTATTGCTCGAGATAAAGAAAAGAAGAGAACATTATATAGACCGATTGATTCCTATATCTATTTATTAGATTTCTTCGCTATTTTTTTCCCAAAAAATTACCGCTCTCTTTTTAAAAATTTATCATTCAGAAAATATGAAGAAGCCATAGATGTGTTAGAATCTTTCAAGAGAAAAATGAAAGATGATTTTAGATATTTTTTAACGGAAAATTATTTAATTATCGAATTTTATGAAAAAATTTATCTATCTTATTTAAAAGAGCAATATGTTTGCTGTAATTTAAGAAGAGATGAAATTTCTGATTTAAATTTACTGGAAAATCTTATTTTATTTTTATCCACAAATTATTCTCATATAATAGTTGAAAGAACACCCGAAGATTCAATTTTAATTTCTTTAAAAGTATTTAAAAAGAAACAAACGGATTTACATAAATATTTTAATGAAGATATCGATGAAAATAAGTCATTATTTTTAAAAGATATTGATATAATAAGTGATATCTCTAATGAAATTAAAATCTATTTTGATGAGTCAGACAATATTGATGTAAAATTAAATGTAAAACTAAAAGCAAACATAAATCATGAATTTTTTGGAAAACGGCAAATAAATTATGAGAATATTCAGAATATATTTGAATTTTTTAACCATTTATATAAAAAAGAACTAAAAGAGCAGAAAAAATGAAAAAAATATATATAAATTTAATTCATCTAAATAAAATAAGGAGTGTAGTGATTAATGTCTAACGAAATATCTGTAGCACCAACAGCAATGGAAAAAATTTTGGAACTAATTGAAGAAGAAAAGTTCCAAAGTGCTGTAGAAGCGATATATGAATATTTAAGCATAGAACATAAGGATTATATTAATCGTCTGGAGATTTTAATTGAAAAACTTTCCCATATTGCAAAGAAAGGAGCTGTTGTTATAAGAACAATAATCCCTAAGTTGCTTAAAAACTTAGAAATAAAAGATGATGTTCTAAGGTATGCTTTTGTATTAGCCTTAAAACCAATCTGTGAAATGGAATATGAAATTATTTTACCCTTCGCTAAGGAATTATTAAAATCTGAAGATCCAAATGTCAAGGAAGGAATGCTTCAATTAATAAACTTCATTACTAATGTATATAAAATCGAGGATGAAGATTTAATTAAATTAATTCTTGAAAAACTTTCTGATGAGCAAGAATTTGTTCATACCAAGGCTGTTCAAGCACTAAAATCTATTGGAAAAAATAGCCCCATTAATTTAGAAGAATTAATTTTAGAATCTTGTAAGCAAGCAGATGATAATTTTAAGGAAAAATGCGATAATGTCCTAAAATCTCTTACTTCTGTTAAAGATTTAGAAGAAAAGGAGATAGAAAAAAGAGAATTGGCCGTAAAAGAAAAAAAATTGGAAGAACGAGAAATTGAAATTAAAAAAGAAGAACTTGAATTTAAGGAAAAAGAATTGGAGGATAAAGAGAAGGCTTTAAAGGACAAAGTAACAGATGAAGAATTAGAACATAAAGAAAAAATTCTTGCAGATAAAGAACGTGAATTAAAAGAAAAAGAACTTGAATTAAAAGAAAAAGAATTAGAAGTAGAAGAAAAAGAAAAACAATTAGAAGAAAAGAGTTTAGAAGTAAAGGAAGAATTATTAGAAAAGAAAAAAGAATTAGTTGAAAAAGAAAAGGAACTATCCCAAGCAGAGTTGGAATTAAAAGAAAAAGAACTTAAAGAGAAAGAACTTGATATAAGAGAAAAAGAAAAACAAAGAATTAAAAAAACACTGAAGAGAGTAGAAAAAAAACAAAAAAAAAATTAATACTCCAATAATATTTCAAAAATTTTAAACAATCGGTTTTTTATGTAATCTTTTTACAATTTCTCTCAGAAGTTCTACTCTATGTGACTCTGGAGGTAAATTCATTGATATTTCCTTAGCATTATTATATGCAGTTTCAATAAATTTAAGATTCTCTAACATCTCAATTATTTGTATTTTATAATCAACATCTTCAATTTCTTTTATATAAATCAATAATTTTTCTTTAATTAGTTCAAATATTTGTGGATAGGAACGATCTTTATAAACTATTTTTACTAAATTTTCAAATGAATTCAAAATGTTATATAACTCGTTTTTTGAATAACTGTCAATATTATTTAAGATTTTATTCACAAACATTTCGCTTTTCTCATACTTTTTCATTTTAGTTGATGTTGAGATTAAACTTAATAACGATTGTTCGTAAAGAAATTTACTTTTTATATTATCAATAATCTTATCATTAATCCATTCTATCAAATTCGGTATGTTGAATTTCTCAATCACATCACATAAGAAGTTTATGACCGAAAAATATAATCTTGCATTTTCAATATTATTTGAACCAAGATTAGAAACCAACCCATATTTAATTCGTCCCATAGCATCATCAAAATTAATAGGAGTCGCAGCAAATTTATAAAATACAGATTCTAATATTGGTCTAAGCTTTTGCTGAGCTTCAAAATTATAAACGAAATAACGACCAAAGTCAGGTTGAGGGCCTAAAACCTTTTCTTTTTTTTTCAATCCTCCAACTTCTTTAGATTTCGGCTTTAGTTTTTGCTGAGTTTTTTTCTTTAATTTTAATTCTTCAGAAAGCTTTTTGGCCTCTTCTTCAGGCAAAATTTCTAAAATTATTTTATCTTTTTCTTTAGGGACATATAATTTGAAAAAAATATTCTCTATTGATTCAGGAAATAATTCATCTCGAATATTTTTAGGTATCGTTATCCCACCACTCTTCTTTAGATTAACGATGTCCTCAAAATAGATTTTTTCAGGGTCATCCTTATCTTGATTTTTAGAATTTTCCATTTGGAAATCACATATTTAAAATTATCCATTATTATAAATTTTAATAATTTATTTAAGCTTTTTACAAATTTCACTGATTTTAAAATAGAATAAAAGTTTACGATATAAACTTTTATCTAAATATTATTAAAAAGCTAAAAATGAAATATTTCTATTATGATATTACTTAATTTTTGTACTTGTGTTGCTTATTTGAAAGAAATCTTTTTTTTAAAAAATTTAATAACCAAGAGAAAGGAGTTGCACTCCGATCCGAATATTCCTACAATTTTTGAATATTCATCATTTAAATCTTGGTTTTTTTTTACAAATTGAATATTTCTCTAAACCATCAAATTAAACCGCCTTCGGTAAAAATTGTAAATCTAAGAATTAAATATATTAAAACTATCACTGTAATAACAGAACTTATAATAATTATTTTTTTTCATGTCATGTTTAACCTCATCCATCACCATTGCCATTATCAGATTTGATGTTAATCGTAAAATAATCGCTAAATGCATAATTATTTTCATTATTAAAATCGGCTATTTTTACCCTAAAATTAAGACCACTAAGAAATTCCGCATTACTTTCGTTAATCGTAAAATTTAATTGACCATTATTAATGGTTTTATTTGAAATTATTAATATAAAATCGTTTCCTCTATAGAGTTCGATCTTAACATTTTCAATTGAATCAGATGCTTCCCATATTATTGTATAATCTCCTAACTCATCCCAAACTTCTGAATATCTAGGACTTATTATATTAATTTCACAGTTTCAAGGAGTAAACATTATAAAAGCAACAACTGATGAAATAATAACTAGTGCAACAACTGAACCTAAAATACCAACAATACCCCTTTGCCTCATATTACACCTCCTTTGTTTTATAAAATTTAAATTTCTATTGATTTCATTTTTTATTACACCTAAAAAAGTATTATGGTAATTATTTAAGCTTAATTCTAAGAATTAATAAATATTAATTACAATTTATTTAAAGGAATATTAAAAAATATCATTCATAAAAAGATTTAAACCAATCAATTGGTAGATTAACTTTTATAATATTTAAAAATTCTTGAATTTCTAATACTCCTAAATCGGAAATTATCCCTGTAATGTATTTTGAAGGAGTAATATCAAAATAATAATTTTGAATTTTTAACAATTTATTTTGTATCGTTTTATTATAAATCTCTTGTGTTGGTTTTCTTTCTATGAGAATCTCTTCACCATAATGACTTCTAAGATTATATTTAAACGAGTCACCAACAGCATATACATCAATACCATTTTCCTTAGCTAAATTTGCTAAAGGATACGTTCCTATCTTGTTTATTATTGACCCATTTTTTAAGATACTATCAATACCAACTAAGACCAAATCAATTTGATCAATAAATTTTCCCATGGCTGCGTCGATTATGAGATTTGTTTTAAAATGAGATGATAAAATTTCAGCAACGATATTTCCCTCAAGAAGCGGCATTGATTCTAAGACAAAAAATTCCAAATTATAATCTTTAAGTTTAATTAGAAGATTGATAATAGTTGAACTATAAGAGATCAACATAATTTTCATATCTTTTTTATTAAAATTTTTTAAAAAAGTAAGGAATTCTTGTTCAAGGGCTTTTTTTCTCTTATTTCTTTCTTTTTTATAATTATTTAATCTTTGGAACAGGGATTTTTTAGTAAAGGTTTCTAAATCGTGAATCAAATATCCAATAAAATTGATAAGTGTTGCCATGCTAGGGCGAGATTCAATAATTTTTTTTGAGAGCTCAATCATAAGTTCTTTAATATCTCTATTTGGATCTGATATCAGTTCCAATTGTTTTTTTATTATTTCATAAGCATCATCTATTAGTTCATTAGCACCAGAAGTGTTATTTTTTTTTAAATCTTGTATCAGTTTTTTAATTTTAATTTCAATCAAGTTATTTACATCTTAATAATCGATTATTTTATTTTTTCTATTTTTATTTCTTTTTAGACCTATATAATATTAAATAAATGCTTTATATGAAAATTAGGAAGTAAAAAAAGAAAAAAAATTTTATAAATTAACGTATAAGAATTATTTAGTTAGTTATTCTCCTATTTTAGTGCCACAAACTCCACAAAATTTGGCTTTTGTTGGAATTTTACTACCACAATAAGCACAAATTTTGGATTTTGCTTGTGTAGTTATTAAAGAACCACCGACTGCTCTTCCTTCTCTTTTACCTCCACAATACCGACAAAATTGGTCATTCGGTTGAAGTTCTGAACCACAACGAACACAAGTAACTGATGCTGTAGGTTTTGCCTTTACATATGGTGATTTAGCTGATGGTTTAGAAGGTGCTTTAGCTTTCAGTTTCTTTTGACTTCTTCTAGCTAATACAGCTGCAATAATGACTATACTGACGATTATTCCGAATATTATCAATATTGGTCGAAAGTCAATCCATCTATCAATAGAATTAACCCCTGTATCGTAACTCACATCAAAAGTCACTGATGTGGATTCTTCTAGTGAATTCATTGGATCGAAATAAACGAAAAAGTACCAATTACCATCATTAGGAACTGTGATTGAGCTTTCAGAAATCATATCGACTGCTTCCACATAATATTCAGCCTCTGTTAGGTCTATCACGTCAGTAGCAGTATAATTAACAATAAATTCAACTTTAACAGCAATAATTTCTTCATTATACCATACGAGATAATAATCCTTAGCTCCCATAGGTTCAGTAATTGATAACGATCCACTATCTGCCATTGTACTATATATTTCTAATTCGAATGAATAACTTTTATACAAGTTCCATTCATTTAAATTATATCCATCAGCAATGAAGAAATCTATAGGATTACTCGCATTAAAATCATAATCAATTGTCGATCCAGGTTTTAAATATAATGAATAGTACTCATAGCCACCAGAATCGACAGGAAATTGATCACTAAAAGATCCAGACTTAGTTATTAAAGGAAATGATTCAAATGGCTGATCCCAAATAGCAAAACTGATTTTACTGGGCGATGATTGGACAGAAAAAGTGATTTCGTTTCCTTGATAAATATTTTCATATTCATACCAATATTCATTATAATATAATGTCTCCGTTGAACGATAATTTACAACACCAGATGTATCTGCATTACCAAAAGGAAATGCTATAGCAATACCGATTAATGGAAGTGCTATCAATGAAAATATAATAATAAAAATTATACCTCCACCAACGTATACAGGAGAATAATACCACGGTCGATACCAATAACCTGACCACCAGGGGTGATACCACCATCTTCGGTACCAAGGTCGATAATAAGGGTAATACCAACGTCTGTAATATCTACCATAACGTCTATAAGGTCTATGTCTATAAGGTCCTCGTGTGCTTCTAGTTACTGTTCGTCTAGCACCGGTTCGACCAAAAGGTCTTCCACTCGTACGTCCACGACTACTTCGAAAACTGGCACCACCCCCACGAAATCCACCGCCTCTAAAACCACCTCCACCTCTAGAGAAACCTCCGCCTCTAAAACCACCACCACGACCACCGCCACCACGCGGCATTTTACACCGACACCTCAACTGTGGAAGATTTAGAAATTCCTTTTTGACGGAACAAATAGTCACGATTGATAGCCAGAAGAAATAGTAATATAGAAATAATTGACATAAATAATCCTATACCATCAACCAATACATTAACAGGAGGTGCTGCAGTCATAAATCCAACAATGAAAAATACCCATTCAAGAATCATAAAAACAATAATTAACCATGGAATCACTGTTCGCACAATTCGCCCTGTTTTAATATTCCTAGCATCAGAAAAACTTGTATAAATTAAAGAGAATAAACCTATAATACCTATAATTAGTATTGAGAAACTACAAATAACTAATATTGCCCATATAACACCATTCCTATCTACTAAATTACTTAATGAAATAAAAAAATCCGTACCACGCGCTTCAAATAGATAAAAAGTAATTTCTCCTCCTCTAATTTCAGCCATGCCAAAGAAATTCATAAGATCTGTTTGATTTGCAGAAAAGTATCCAAAAACTCCAACAAGAGGTAAAAGGATACCTAAAACAAATGCCAATATTGAACATACACTAGTAAACCAAAATTCTGCATTTTTTGGATCGGCAACTGGAATAAGGCCTATTTCATCTTCACTTACATCAGGAATATAATCCCAACAGTCTTGAATTGTACATACACCAATAAGCTTTTCTTTTTCAACCACTGGAACTACATTAACTTGTAAATCGCGCATTCTTGTAAATGCTTCGAAAACCGGAGTATCTAACGACACAGAAGTAATTGTATACATTGCTGAAATTACCTTTGCAGATTTTGGGTCAATACCTTCTGCAACTACATTTTGGACAATATCAAAATCAGCTACAACCCCAAGGATCTTATTTGACTCCTTTTCAACTACTACTAAATCCGGCACTCCTAGCTCTTTCATTTTCTGGGCAGCATCTTGAATTGAGGCGTTAGAATCAATTATACCATATTCATCATCGATAATTAAATCCTGGATATGATATTCTTTTTTAGATTTGCTCATAAAATACATCAATTCATTATTATTGGTTATAAATTATACTTAAACTTAGATATATAAATGTTATTTTCATAAAATATTAAAAAACTTCCAAAAAAAGGAACAATTAAATAAAGAATCACAATCCTGTAATTTACAAGGAAAGGGAGAATGAATATCGAATTTGAACAAGGACTGTTCCATATGAATTTTTCTTGAAAGAAAATTATAAATTATTTATAAAAATTATTTATAAGAATATAGATAAAATTTTTATTCGTAAAATGAATGCATGTGGTTTTAATGAAATAACAAAAATTACCACCAAAAATTATTTATTTATTTCTATTATATGATAATAGGATTTTCACGTTTTTGTGAAAATTTTAATTAAAATTAAAAATTTGTAAGTGAATTTAATGAAGGAAGAAGATATTCTATTTTATAAATCAAAATATATATTTTTGTTAATAACCTTTTGGTTTTTTTTGGAAAAATTCATCTTAT
>JAHLWE010000255.1 GCA_019058135.1 Promethearchaeota archaeon
ATAAGAAATGTTTAACAATTGAAGCACCACTGTTTTAAGCGCTTATTATGTTCAGCGGCTTCATTTATTGGGAAAGTACGACCTACAAAAGAAACATCTCTATGATTATTAAAATCAGTCTTAATATGAGTCGCACCGTTAGGTCTAACTGGAACTTTTGAGCTCCCTCCTAAATTAATTCCTCTTAATAATACTGATCGTCCTTTATCATCAATGAACCATTCATTTTTAATTTTTAATGTCATTTAAATTCTTATATTTTTTTAAGCAAATATTTATATTGATTTTAATCAAAGAGTTAAATCATAGTTAATTTTTAAAATTTAATCAATATGATTTAAAATATTTATTAAAAAAACCTAAGGTTAAAAAAATGAACGATATGAACTCTAAGAACGAAGTGAAATCTCGAAAAGATTCTCGTATGAAATTGGCTTACTCTCTTGCTGAAGTAGGAGATAATGTTGCCTACCAGAGCTTTTCATTTTTGATTTTTCTTTTCTATTTTACTGTGATTAAATTGCCAATTCTATGGATTAGTCTAACTTTTATCTTTTGGAGTATATGGAATAGTATTAATGATCCTCTCATTGGTTATCTTTCTGATCGGACACGAACTAAGTGGGGACGCAGAACTCCATGGATGGTCGGTGCTATTATTCCACTAGCGATTATAATGATTTTACTATTTACACCCCCCATCTATGCTAACTCCGATGTAGTCAATCTTATTTATTTATTGATTATACTTATTATATTTGACACGGTTTACACGGCATTTAATTTAAATTATAATGCAATTTTTTCGGAAATGTTCGTTTCTGTGAAAGAAAGGAGTGAAGTAGGGCGAACCCGTGTAATGTTCGTACTTATTTCATTAATTTTTGCTTTTATTATGCCTACATTTATTATTGAAGATATTACTAATCAATTTGGTTATCCTTATACACTAGATCAATATCAACTTACAGGAATCATTATTGCAATTATAGTTATTGTGTTTCTTTTCATCGCAGTGAAATGGGGTCTTCGAGAACCTAAAATATTTGTAAAAGATGCTGAAACCGCACCGTCTTTTATAAACACAATGAAATTTACATTTAAAAATAAGTCATTTCTAGTATTTCTCATCCCTGGACTTACTTATTGGATCTGTGCTAATCTATTACCTACATTAATTCCTCTATTTGAGACATACGTACATAAAGTTGTAGATTCAGAACTAATAGGATTAGTTTTGCTTGCGGCTTTTATAACAGCTTTTATTGCTATACCTTTTTGGGAAAAATTGCGTAAAAAAAAAGGCGCTCGCATAGTTGGAATGCTAGGAATGATAATTTGGGGATTTGGTATGTTGATTTACATGCTCACACCAGATTATGTTGTGGGTCTCATTGTGATGATATTCACTGGTGTCGGATTGGGCGGAACTATTTATTTCTATGACCAATGTCTTGCGGAGATCATTGATGAAGATGAAATCAAGCATGGAACACGACGATCTGGTATTTACTATGGAATCATCAATTTCCTTATACGGTTATCGGCGGTCATTAATTTTTCAATAATTGGCTTGGTTTTTTCTGGCACTGAATGGTCAACTTACACACCGAACCCAGGAGCTGATGTAATAGCAGGGCTTCAATTTCTAATAGGAATTTTTCCATGCATTGTTCTATTGATCGGTGCCATTGGATTATATTTCTATCCCATCAAAGGAAAACAATTAGCAGAAAATCGAATAAAATTGACAAAATTGCATGAAGAAAAACTTAAAAATTTATAATTTCTTTTTTTTTATTTTTTAGATTTTTTCAAAAACTCCGGAAGAAGTCTATCAATTCCAAGAGTTTTCAAAATCGAATCTCTAACCTCAACCTTGACTTTCATTTCAGACATATCTCTCAACGCATCTTTTAATGCTTTTGAAAAGTTTTCACTCATCTCTTTAATTGTATCAGAAGTTATTTTCATTGCTTCCCTTATCGTTAAATTCATTTCATGAAGCTCTGAGGATACTCTGTCCATACTCTGCGAAGCTTTATCACTAAGATATATTATGTTCTCGCTCATCTTAGAAATTTCAGAACTGATCTTAGTCATCTCATTTTTCATTGCAGATAAATCGGCTTTTAAATTCTTTATTCCAAACATATCTTTCATTTTGTATCAGAAATCAAAATTTATCAAAATTCCTTTAATTCTCTGAATAATAATAACTAAAAAATTATTAATAAAACAAATTTACAAAATCTTTTTATATTTTTAAATAATCTTATTACAATAAATTTAATTGAATTTTTTTAACTTATTGCCGTTTATAATGGATGATATATCATTAATTATAAATTTATGTAGAATTATATTAAGGAATGAAAAAATTAGAAGAACTTAAAAAAGAGTATAAGAAAAATGAAATATTGTAATAATTGCAAACAATTAGTAGAACCAAGGAAAGAATTTGGCTGGGCACCATTTATTCTTTTGGCAATTTGCACACTCGGTTGCGGAGCAATCATATATTTAATTTATCATTTTGCTCTTAAAGAAAAGACATGTCCAATGTGTAATAGTGACAATTGGGGTGTTGCTCCTACAACAACAATTCCAACAACAACAATTCCAACAACAACAATTCCAACATTTTGTCCTAATTGTGGTGCAAAAATAAATTCAGAAGATGGATTTTGTGCTCAATGCGGTAGGAAAATTTAAATTTTTATTTTTTTCAAAGCATTGTCAATTTCTGACATGCGAATTAAAATAAAAAAAAATGATAAAATAAAAATGTTGAATTTAAATTGAATAATAAAAAAGTGATTCTACTATCTATTTACAATTGTTCTAATATTTCATTAATTAGCATCTTAGTTGATTAAAAAAAATTAAACGCTTAAAGTTGTTAATTACCGACGTAAAACCTATGATTTTGTCTCATCATCCTAATTGTGAGCATTTCTCTGATCATGTGTATCATATTGGAAAATATAGATTTTGTATTGGTTGCTTTACTTATTATCCTACAATTATTCTTACAATTATCTTTTCAATTCTCTTTATAGATTTGAGTTTACAAAATCTTATCATTTTATATTTTATCTCCTATCTATTCTTTTTAGCAATTTTGTCGAATATCTTCTATCTTACAGGTCATAAAATTCTAAAAATTCTTTCAAAAGTATCAATAGGAATTGGAACAGGATTCTATATTGTTGCAGTATTATATCTTCCGATATTTCTTATATTAAAAATATTATCATTGTTTATTGTAAAATTTTATGTTGGAGTTATAGCCTACGATAGAGTAAACCATATTACTAAAGAGTGTGAGCAGTGTGAATATAAGGGAAATTGGGAGGTATGCCCAACGATGAAACCAATAGTTGAAAATTTATACGAACATGGTTTCAAAAAAAAGAAAATTAAAATTATTTCAGAGAAATAAGATAATACAC
>JAHLWE010000256.1 GCA_019058135.1 Promethearchaeota archaeon
AAATTCCTAAAAACTGAATATTTTGCCACTACTTTTGCCTCAATTTTAGTAGAAAATTTTCTTGAATATGTATAAAATCTTGAACTTTGTAAAAGTAGCCAGATCATCGCTAATATTAAAAGAAAGCTCATATAATTGAATTGAAATATAGTGTCTACTATTAGAAATAGAAAAAACCATCCCGTAATTAATCCAGAAAAAATACCTATTTGCTTAATAACAGTATTTTTTTCAAATATAAATTGCCTTATTTTATCCACGCTAAATAATAGAGAGAGTGTAAAATAAAACAATATTAATGCATTTCCTATAACAAAAGGATTTCCAAACATCACAATTTGGAAAAAAATATTATCAGGATTATTAATATTAAAAAATATCATAAAAGAAAAAAACAAAAAAATTCCAAATAACCCCCAAAATTTTTTTCCATAATAAGATTTTGGAGGTTCTTTGCCTTTTACATAAATCTCTTTATTGAAAATGACTCTTTTAAGATTATAATAAATGTTTTTCATTTTTATTTTAAATTTTTTGTTATTTAAACCCTTAACTAAATAAATTCACATATATTGATAATACAATCTAAATTTAATTATATAATATTTAATTTCTGGTTTAATTAAAATATTTTATAACTAAAAAATTTAATACCCTTTTATATTAAAATAATGAAAATTGCAGTGGCTGGTAAGGGAGGTACAGGCAAAACATTAATTGCGGGAACATTAGCTAGACTATTTGCTCAAGATGGTTATAAGGTTCTAGCTATTGATAATGACTCATCTATGAATTTAAGTTATTCTATAGGGATTGATGAATATATCCGTCAAAAGATAGTCCCAATAAAAGAAATGCTTGACCTTATAGAGCAAAGAACGGGACAAAGACCTGGTACAGCAAGTGGGGGAATATATAATATAAACCCTAAAGTCTCCGATATTCCTGATAAATATAAAATCTATGGTCCTGATGGAGTTCAGTTACTTGTTGTTGGTTCAATTGAGGAACCAGCCACGGGATGTCTTTGCCCAGAAAATGTTCTAATTAGAACTCTTCTTTATAACCTTTTTGTGCAAAGAGATGAAGCAATAATTGTGGATTTTGAAGCTGGATTGGAACATTTGGGAAGAGGCACTGGTAAGGGAATAGAGATCATGCTTATTGCAACAGAACCGTCAATAAAGTCAATAGAATTAACTCAACATATACTAAAATTGTCAAAAGGATTAGGAGTAAAAAACAATTTAATTGTATTGAATAAAATTTTAGACAAAGAAGAATTAGAGATAATTAATAAAAAATTGAAAGAAATTGGATTAAATTCATTTCATGTTATTCCTTTTGACCCAGAAATTGGAAAAGCTGATTTAGAGGGGATTGCACCACTCGATTTTAATCCGAACTCAAAAGCCGTTCAATCTATTCGAGATTTGTTTGGAAAATTAAAAGAATTCAAACAAAATTTAAAGTAAAAAATTTATATATGAAAATTTGATTTTACAGTATAGGGAAAAATTTTTTATGAGCGAAGATAATTTAAAACTTCAAGAATATGTCAGAAAAGCGATAGAACTCTTGTGTCAAAAGAACTTTTCAGATGTAGTTATATTAAGCTCTTATAAAATCAATTCCGTTTTACGAGAATATTTTGGTGTAGATATTAAAGTGGATAGAATTGGTCGAATGCTTGCGAATATTGCCAAGAAAAATCAATTAAAAAGACTTAAAACAAATATTCCTAAATATTCTTTAAAAATCTCTCGTTTATCAAAACTCAAATTCTAGACCGACCGAATTAAAAAAGGAGTTATATTTTTTTTACTTTCTTAATAGATTTTTGTAATGTTTCTAATTGAGAGGCTAATTTTTCAGTTTGTTCTTTAATTACAGATAATCCATCTGAGATATTATTAATTTCCTCATTTAAGATCTCGTTGAATTTGGTTGATATTGTATTAACTTTCTGATTTATTCCCGATATTGTTTTTTCCGTATTTTCATTTTTATTATTAACAATTTCAGTTTGTTTATTTACATCTTGAGTGATTTTTTCTTGAATTTTTTCCAAATCCTCAAAAATTTTTGAATTTTGTTTTATTTTTTCTCCAATTTCATTAATTTTTTGAGTAATATTCTCATTGATAATCTTGACAATGTCTTCAACGATAAGATCAATGTTATCATTAATTTCTTTTGTAAGTTCAATTTCAGAATCTAATCTTTCTTGTACTTGGTTTTTAATTTCCAATTTAAATTCTTCCATTTGAGTTGATAAAGTCTTTTCAAACCATTCTTCTACTTTTTTAATACCTAAATCTATTGAATTCTGCATAGTAGAAATAGTATTAGCTATAAAAGCTGAACTTTTAGAAGAACCAACTGTAATATCATGCGTCCATTTATTTATTTTGTCTTGAAATGTCGGCAAAAAAATGTCTTTAAGTTCTTGGGTGCCCTTCATAAAACCATCTATAGTAGGCTTTAAGGGAGATTCCTCTTTTATTTCAACTATCTCTCCTTCAGTAGGTTTAGGAATTTCTTGAAGGTCTCCAATTTCATCATATTCTTTTATTATAATGGGACTTTCTTTTTGGGATTCTTCAACTAGATTTTTAATAATTTTGAAAAAATCTAAGGATTCTGGAGGCTCGACTTTAACAACAATTTCATGATAATCACTTTTTTCACCTAATTTATAATTATCTAATCTGAAGGATTTAAACCCTAATGAATTTTCTTTTCCCATTAGTGAATGATCAAATACAACTGCAAAGGCATCGGGTGTTCCTTCATTTTGCCAAAATAAATGATTTTTAATATCTGTATTTGTAAAAATTAATCCTAATCTCGGGTGGCTATGATACCAACCAATTATAGACATATTTTTTTTATTAGCCTCTTCATCAATAGAAGCAAATTTCTTGTAATCTAGATCATTAAATTTGATATCAATACCTGATCCATGATTTATAGGAACAGCTTCATAACAAATTAGATTTTTTCCTTTTTCTGCCTTTTTTCCGATACAAACACCTAGAGCTTCTACGCTTTTCTCAAGACCTTCGTTACCGAAGCGTAAAACATGAGAGATCATAGTAATATAAGCATCTGATTTTATTATTACTTTTCCTTCATGTGAAAAATCTTTATCGATAACTTTATCTTGAGAAAGTCTTTTGCCAGGTGGCTTAAGTCCTTTATCCAGGGGTGGTTCTTGAGACATTCTTTAAGAACCTCCTTGATTTTTGTCGTTAATATCTTTCAATTTTTGAATATTATTAGACACTTCATCTAAGATTGAAAGAGTAGAATCTAAAGAACTAATAAAATCATTTTGCTTCTTTTTTATTTCATTAATTTCCTTTATTAAAGGTTTTAGAGTTTTTTCTAATTGATTTTTTACTTTTTCTGAGTTTGAATCTATTTCTTGCGATGTTTTATTACCTAGTTGATTAATTTTCCTGGAAACCTCATCAATTAATTTAGTATTTTGAATTAAATGATTAGAATTATTTTCATAACTGGATTTTAATGAAGTAAATTTTTCTTTACTGCCATTGATTAATAAATCTGTTTCATTAATTATTGTATTTATTTGTTCTGTGAAAATTTTAGATATATTCAACTCAATTTTTTCTTTTAATTGGTTAATAGAACTTTTTAATGCGTTTTTATTAATATCTAATATTTCTAATTTATCATCAATATATATTTGCATATCTCTAAATATATCCATAATTGCAAATTTAGTCCAGGTGTGTAATTCCCTCAGACCATTTGATAGATTATCCTTTAGAGAAATTAGATTTTCTCTAGTTTTTAGATTGATATCAGTTGTTAATTTAGTCGTTTTTTGACCCCATTGGTTTAGATATCTAATTAATGGTTCAAAGAACGAATAAATAAATTTTGAAATACCATCATTCAATGATTGCAATAATACCATTAAATTTAAATCAGGTTGTTTTGCCATAATTTGACTTTGACTGGGAATAGAAATTTCTCCAAAGATATCTGGAGTTTCATTAATTTCTAAAATAAGAGGTTCTTTCTTATGGATTTTATCTATTAAATTTTTAATTTCATGATAAAATCCAATATTATCAGGAGGTTCCACAATATGTTTTACTTCATGATAACTAGTTGGTATTTCCGTAAAAGAAGGTTTATCTAGTCGAAAGATTTTAAAACCCATGTTTCCTTGCTCCTCTAATAGTTCATGATCGAAGACAATTCCAATTGCACTGGGATTTGGATTTTGAAATCCTAATTGATTTATAAGGTCAACTGCTGAGAAAAAGACGCCTAAACCGGGATGAGAGTGATACCAACCAACGGAAAACCAACCCTTATTAGCAACCTCTGCATCTATACTTGCAAAAGATATATAATCGGCTTCTGCAAATTGTACTTCAATTTGACCTCCATGATTTATTGGAACCGCATCATGTATTATAACATCTTTAATTTCTCCAGATCCTTCTAATTCCCCTAACAATACACCCATACATTCACGGTAATTATCAGTATCTTTAATTTTTGAACCAAACCGTAAAACGTGAACAAGCATTTTATAATAAGCTAATGGTTTAATGGATACCTTCGAGTTATCAATGAAATTTTGCTTTTGTATGTGCGCCATATTGAAAACTTTTTAATTAATTAATCTCAATTAAATTTTCCTATACCAATATTATTTTTTAAGTTTTTATAATATTATCCAAATTCAATTATTATTCTAATTAACTGTGTTTAATTCAAATTTAATATTAATTTTGAAGATATAATCTAAATTAATCTAAAATTTATCACTCAAAGTTAATTTTTAAAAAAAACATTAAAAAGAGGATTAATTGTAGTCCTTGAATTCCTTCCCACAACTTGGGCAATGCTTTATCTGAAAACCACAGAAAGGACAAAAAATCTTTCCTAAAGCTTTTTCTTTTAACTCTTCTGTTTCTGCAGTATCTTTAGATGGAATCTTGGGAAGTTCTTTCTCAGTTGTAATTATTTCAGGAGATTTTTCTTGGATAATTGATTCTTTTTCTACATCATGTTTTTGAGAAATTGCTTTAGCTTTTGTTCTTTGGAGAAATCTTTCCCGTTCCGATAACTCCAGTATATCTTCCTTAATCCTCCCTGGAAATTCTTCTTTAATCCATCCTTGAGCTTTAGGCCTTTTTAATTCTGATTCTGGTACCTTCTCTAAGTGTACTTTCTTTGCTTCTTGAATTGGGACTATAACTTTTTTCTTATCTTTATTCTCTCTTGCTTGTCTCAATATAAATTGGGCTGTTTTCATGATTTGATGAGGATTGATATTCGGAATTGCAACTGTTTTGAGGACCCAACTGACGATACGATTTCCATTTGGCGTATCTCCCTCAACATCTTCGTAAATATAAGAATCTATAATTGTGTTTTTTCCTTTCATTAATCTAGAGGCCCATTTTTCATTAATCAATCCTAACTGTAATCTATATGAAGTCCCAGCAATTCCAAGCTGAGAAGTGAGTGGTTCAAAATCTTTTTCTGACATGATTTTACCCAAATTGAAATATATTACAATGATATAAATAATATTTATATTTTTATAATTAATTCTAATTTTTTATATCTTTATTGTTTTTGACTGAATTTTGGTATGTGTTTAATTATAAAACTGATGAAATTTTGAATATTAAAATTCTCTGTAGTTGTTGATATTTTATAAAAATGATATTTTTTATATTATGTCGATTCTCTCCTTATATTTAAAAAGAAAATTCCCCTAAATATTAATGCTACAATAAATATTCTTAAATATTTTGGAACTTCTAAAATCAATGGAATTAAAAAGAATAATTTTTATTTTTATTAAGGGAGAGTATGAAAAAATTGGAAGATTTTAATGAAAATGATGAGGATTTCAGTTTAATCGATTTATACCCTAAATATGTAATCAATTCTAAAGGTATACTTAAAGATTTTGATATTACATATATCGCAAGATCAATTAATAGAGAAACTGGATTGGAATCAGAGACTTGTGAGAAAATAGCTCAGGAAGTTCTCCGAAAAATTATTGGACAAGGGTTAAAAAGAGTTTCTTCCACGTATATTAGAGAGATAGTATGCCTTGAATTAACTGCAAGAGGATTAGAAAAATTTAGAAACATTTATGCTCGCTATATTAACATTAGTATGACCAAATTCTCTTTAGATGAGGATTTTATTGAAAAATTTAAAAAAATTCACCCAAAATGGGGTCCCTTAGGTTATATTACTTATAAAAGAACTTATGCAAGATATATCGAAAAAGAAAATCGTAAGGAAGAATTTTGGGAAACTCTAAAAAGAGTTGTTGAAGGATGTTTCTCAATTCAAAAAGAACATTGTGTAAAATTGGGTTTACCATGGAGCGAAGATAAAGCTCAAAAATCCGCTCAAATAATGTATCAAAAAATGTGGGATTTTAAATTTATTGCTCCAGGTCGTGGATTATGGATAATGGGAACCCCATTTATTGATAGACATGGCTCTATGGCCCTTAATAATTGCGGCTTTGCCTCAACTGAGGATATAGATATTAAAGGGACGATTCCATTTGAATGGACAATGGATGCATTAATGCTGGGTGTTGGTGTAGGATTTGACACAAAAGGAGCAGAAAAAATAGTCATTAAGAAACCTAAAGAAGATGATTTTCTATTTCGCATTCCAGATAGCAGAGAAGGATGGGTTGAGGCACTAAAATATACTTTAGAGGCATATTTTTTTGAAAAAAACATACCAAAATTTGATTATTCCTTAATAAGACCAGCGGGGGAATTAATTAGAGGATTTGGAGGAATCGCCTCTGGACCAGAACCGCTTGAAAAAATGATTGAAAACATTAAGGATCTTTTAGATCAACGTATTGGAGATAAACTTCGTTCAATAGATATCGTTGATATTATGAATTTTATTGGTAAATGTGTGGTCGCTGGAAATGTAAGAAGAAGCGCCGAAATCGCCCTTGGAGATATAAATGATACAGAATTTATAACTATGAAACAAGATAAAGAAAAATTAACGTCCCACCGCTGGGCGAGTAATAATTCAATATTTGCAAAAATTGGTATGGACTATTCATTTGTTGCTGAACAAATTGCAAAAAATGGAGAACCAGGTGTATTATGGTTAGAAAATTCCAGAGCCTATTCAAGAATGGCTGAACCACCCGATTATAAAGACAAAAAAGTAGCTGGCGTAAATCCTTGTGGAGAACAGAGCCTTGAATCATATGAGCTATGCTGCCTGGTGGAGTCCTTTCCTTCAAATCATGAGTCCTATGAGGAGTTTCAAGATACACTAAAATATGCATATCTTTATGCAAAATCAGTTACTTTATTAAATACACATTGGAAGCAAACAAATGCAATTATGGGCAAAAACAGAAGAATTGGCACTTCCCAATCGGGAATAATTAATGCATTTGTTAAACATGGGCGTAGGGAAATATTTAAATGGTGTGAAAAAGGTTACAAATACTTAAAGGAGTTGGATTCAAAATATTCAGATTGGCTAACTACCCCTAAGTCAATTAAGATGACCTCAATAAAACCCAGCGGTACTGTAAGTTTACTTCCGGGAGTAACTCCAGGAATACATTATCCACATTCTGAATATTACATACGCAGGATTCGCTTTAATGAAAATTCAGATTTGCTTCCTTTTCTGAGAGAAGCGGGATATCAAATTCATACAGATAAATACTCTCCCAACACCAGCGTTGTAGAATTCCCTATTCATGAGGAATATTTTGAAAGAGGAAAAAAAGACATATCAATGTGGGAACAGTTAGAAAATGCTGCTGCATACCAGAAATATTGGGCTGATAATCAAGTGTCTATCACAATTACTTTTAAAGAAAAAGAAGCAAAAGAGATTAAAGTTGCTTTAGAAATATTCGAAGATAAGTTGAAAGGAGTTGCATTCCTTCCCTTGAACGAACACGGTTATGAACAAGCTCCTTATGAAGAAATTACAAAAGAACAGTATCATGAAATGAAATCGAAATTAAAACCACTCAACCTGAGTACAGTTAAAAGTGAAGCACTGGGTGAAAGATTTTGTGATGCAGATTTCTGTGAGATTAAATTCAAATGAATAAAAATGAAATATCGTATTAATTTTCTATTTTATTCTTAAAATATTATTTGAAATCTTAAGATGATAGAACCCAATTATTAAGTTTGTTAAGTTAGTAAATTTAATATATTTAAAAATCACTAATGATAATATTGATAAAGGAGAAATAATCATTTAATAAAAAAAATCAATAAATTAGTAATTTAGATTGCTTAAAACTTTTATTTCATTAGTCAATTAAATTAGATATTAAAAAAAAGGTTAAAAGTATGAAAGAGCCACAAGATTCGTCAATAATAAGAGAGTGCGTGAAATTTATTGAAGAGAGTAAAAAAGAATTTATTGAACTGGATACTCCATTTAAATCGGATGAGAATGAAGAATGTTTTGTAATTGAAGAAGATCGAATCTTTCAAATCTTTGAATGTAAAGATTTTCGAAAAATGGGATTTATAGATGGTGGAAATGCACCAATTTTAAATGGTGGCGATTTTAATATTAGTTTTTGTAGAGTTGCTGGTGTATTAATGAATGAAAATCAATGGGTTCATCTGGATAAAACACCATTAGTAATCGAATTTTATACTGGTACTGTTATAAAATCACTTGATAATGGAAAAATGGTTTATCTTACTCGATTCTTTCCTAGAGAATCTTCCCATCTAGCATATTTGCCAAAAAATGATATTATATTTGATATTAAGGATGAGTTATTAAGAAGAAATAGGGGATTTCTTCTCGATATCAATAGACTTGGTGGTATTGCAAGGCGATTCGCTGAGTGGACTTATGCAACCAAATTTGTCGAAAATGAATTAAACGTGGGAAATATTTTAATTAGAGATGGATCATTACAGACAGGTTTTACAGATGAAATGCACTTAGCGAGAAAATTATTTCAAGTAGGTTTGAGCAAAAATGTATATATAACTGGTTTATCTAAAACATGTAGGCTATTCACACAAAATGGTGATTCTTTAATGGCTACTATAAATTCCATAGCATCAAGAAAATATCCAGATAATGAATGGTATTTTTATCCAATATTTCGAGTCACTCTTGCAGATAATCAAGCTGATTTATATTTTTTAAAATTAAATAAAATCTCATCATATGTATTTCGATTTGATATTTATATTGAGCAATCTAAAAAATTAAATCAAAATGAAAGGGAAGTAATTATTTCAAACCTTGCCAATAACTCGAATGATTTATCTTTTATAGGATATCCTTATGGTCTAATTAAAGTAGATCAATTAGCAAGAGTGTCAACAAACGAAATTAATTTGAATAAATATCAAACCTTAGCCGAATTTGATGAGAAAATATATGAAATGTATATTTTACCACGTCTACGTTCTGTAGATGCTCATGATATTATTAATAATATAAGAAAATAATTAAAAAAAATCAAAAAAAAATGAAAGTATTAGGAAATAATGTTTTAGGATGTTTTATATCTGGAGGTTTTGCGAAACTAATCCTTAGACAGAAATATAAGGGTGAATTTGAACTCGGACAATTATTAGTTGCTGGAAAAAATAAAGATGATTATTCCATATATCAAATCAAAGATTTGTACTATGGAAGCCAAATTCCTGAAAGTGCGCTTGAATTAATGGCAGGTTATCAATTAGAAAGAGAAGAGAGTGATCTAAAAATTTATGAGTCAGAATTAAGAAATTACATACTTGCTAAAGCAAAGCCGCTAATAAATATTCGAAATAAACAACTACTTTTACCAAAAAAACTTCCTCAATTTTTTGGAGACATTTATGAGATTAATGATTCACACCTTGATTTTTTTGAAATTCCTAAAAATCCACTTACCCTTGGAAAAATTCGTTCTGGTTCAAAAGTATTAGATACAGAAGTTAAAGTAAATGCGAAGAAAGTATTAAAACATCACGTATTAATTCCAGCCACAACTGGTCGAGGGAAATCTAATTTAGTTAAAGTGATACTTTATAATTTAATGGAGGAGGATAAATGTGGAAAACTTGTTTTTGACCCTCATAATGAATATTATGGCACATTAAATAAAAAAGGTCTTAAAGATCATCCAAAAAGTAGAGATTTTTTAAAATATTATACAGTAAGAGATGTTTCAGGAAAATTAGATTTAAAATTTAATGTGAGTCTTCTTTATCCAGATCATGTAATCAATAGTATAGATTTATCCAGACCTCAGATTGATGCATTAATTTTATATCACCGAGAATATAGAGAAAATTGGATTCAAAGTATTTTTAACGAAAGTATTACACCTCCTCAAGGAATCCAGTCATCAACTCTCTCAGTTTTAAGAAGGAGGTTAATAGTATTATTGAATTTTGAATTAGTTGAAAATGTAACAATTCAAGGAAATGGAATTTACTCCTTAACTGGATATGAATCGACTGTTGATGATATTAAAAAATTTTTAGTAGAAGGAAAAACAGTTATTATAGATACTTCACTCTTTACTGGTCTTGAAGAAATATTTGTCGCTACAATAATAGTAGAGAGTGTTTTTTATCATTATAAAAATCTTAAATTTAAAGACAAGCTTAAAGGAAAACCTGTTATAACGATTATTCTTGAAGAAGCTCCAAGAGTTATTGGTAAGAGAATTTTAGAAGTAAGAGAAAATATATTCGGAAAAATTGCACGAGAGGGGCGAAAATTTAAAATTGGTTTAATTGCTTTAACTCAGCTTCCTAGTTTAATACCTAGAGAAATTCTAGCAAATATGAATACTAAGATTATTCTTGGAAATGAAATGGGTCCAGAAAGAACTATTTTGACTCAAAGTTCTGCTCAAGATTTATCAGATGATAGTCAAACAATTGCAAGTTTGGATATTGGTGAGGCAATTGTTACATCCAATTTTACAAAATTTGCTATTCCAATTAAAATTCCGAAATTCGAAGATTTATTTGAAGAGAAAGAAAAGGAGCATTCCTCTCGACCAGTAAAAAAAGGATTTCCAGGTATTAAATAATTCAAACTTATAAAAAAGGTGAAAATTTATAAGGATAAAATTTGCTCATATTTCTGATTGCCATTTAGGGGCTTGGAGAAAAGAACAATTAAATGAACTGGGATATCAAGCTTTTGAACAGGTAATAGATAGAATAATAAAAGAAAAAGTAGACTTTCTTGTTATTAGTGGTGATTTATATGATGTTAGTAATCCTAAAGTAGATGTTATTGATTTAGCAACTAAAAATCTTAAAAAATTAAAAGATAATCATATTCCAGTTTTTGGAATAATGGGGTCACACGATTTTTCTCCTTCAAATAAATCTATGATAAGACCGTTAATTTCAGCTGGATTTTTCATTGATGTATTTAATGCGAAGTTAGTTAATGATAAAATAAAATTATTATATACCCAGGAAATGAAGACTGGAATTAAATTAACAGGAATAAGAGCAAGAAAAAGATCTTTGGAAATTGAAGATTATCAACATCTAGATTTACAAGACATTGAAAGTGAAGATGGAATAAAGATTTTTCTATTTCACACAATGTTAGCTGAGTTGAAACCAAAAGAATATAAAGATATGGAATCATCTCCTAAATCTTTATTACCAAAAAAATTCATTTATTATGCTGGGGGTCATTTACATAAAACAGTCCCAGAAAAATTAAGGGAAGGAAATCACACTCTTAAAATTGATGAAAAAAACAATATTATATATCCAGGCTGTCTATTTCCTACAAATTTTCTTGAACTTGAAAAATTTAAGTATGGAGGATTTTGTATAGTATCAGGAGAAGTAGATTCTAATAAGAACTCTTTACAAGTTAAATGGATTCCCATTGAAATAAAACAAGTTAATTCGATAAATATTGATTGTAATAATAAATACATTTCACAAGTTCAAGAAATAATTAATAATGAAATTTCAAGGAATCAATTTCAAGATAAAATAATAACGATCCGTTTTCATGGTACTTTATCTTCGGGTAAATCTTATGAAATTAAATCTGATAATATTATTCACAAAATTAAAAAAAAAGGGGCCTACGAAGTATTAATCAATAAGAGTTATCTCTCCTCAAAAGAATATGGTCATATAAGAGTTGTTGTAGGAAAAACAAATGAAGAAATTGAAAATACTCTTATTCATAATCATGCTCAAAAAATTAAAATTCAGAATTTATCAAAGGTGCAAATTGAAAAAAAGATTTATATTCTATTCGAAATTCTTGGGAAAGAGAGGGAAGAAGGTACCAAGGTTAAAGAATATGAAAATGAAATCAAACAAAATTTTTTAAAAATATTCGAATTAGAGACGGTAGATAAAGAACATATAGATGAGATACAGTGATTTTAGAATCTGTTAAGATAAAAAATATTAGAAGTATTAAAAATATTGAAATAGATTTTACCCCTTCTACACTATTATTTTTAGGAGATATTGGAAGTGGAAAAACTTCTGTATTAAAAGCTATTGAATTTGCTTTATTTGGCATATTAAATGCTGCTGATCTCAATGGACCTTCATTATTGCGACGAGGAGAAAATAACGGTTCAATAGAATTAACTTTTTCAATTGATGGCAAAAAATATACATTAAAACGTGGTTTAAGAAGAGGAAAAGATGGATCTGTCTACCAAAGAAAAGAAACGAGTCTGATAGAAGATAATATAGAGATAACTTATTCCCCTACTGAATTACGTAAAAAAATATTAGGTTTATTGAATTATTCAATAACTCGATATGAAAAAGCCAAAAAAATCCCATTGTTTAGATATACTGTTTATACTCCTCAGGAACAAGTCAAAGAAATTTTACAAGCGAAGTCTGAAGATCGATTCGAAATTTTAAAAGATATATTTGGAATTGAAAAGTATGAGTTTGCACTTAAAAATATTGATATAATAAAGCAACTTTTATACAAAAAAATTACGGAAATTGATACGCAACTTTCACAAATAGGGACACCCGAAGTAGATATTCCGAAAAAAGAAGAAGAAATTAATCAACAAAAAATAAAGATAAATGAATTAAAAAAGAAAATTATTAAAAAAGAAAAAATAATATCACAAGAAAACGAAAAACTTGAAGAAATTCAATCTAGATATAACGAATTTACCTTCAAAATAACTGAAATAGAAAATAAAGAACAAAATATAATAGATAATACTAAAACAAAACAAGAAAATCAAAAAAAAATAGAAAAATTAAATAAAGAAATCTTACGTCTCAACCAAGATAAAAAAATTTTACCAAAAGTTAAATTAGGTACTGATCTCACTGAAAAACAATTAAAGAAAAAAATTAGAGAATTACGAAATTCAATATCTAAAAAAGAAAGAAAGAACACGTTGGAGCAAGATAAAATAAAAAAAATTAATGATTTATTGACTCATGAGATATGTCCTCTATGTGGACAGAAATTACACGATACAGAACGATTTATTAGAGAAAAGGAAGAATCCAATGTTAAATTAAAAAAAATAATTGAAGATATCGAAAATTTAGAATCTAAGATAAGGAAATTTGAAAATAATTTGGAGAATTTAAATGATTACAAAAAAATTGGAAAAGAAAAGGAAAGCATTGAAAGACTTATTTCTGAAAAACATAAAAGACAAAATGATTTAAATATATTTATTGATGATATGGAAAGAAAAATTCACAACAATAAACAGGATATAAATTTAATATTAGAAAAATATAAATTCAAAAATTTAACTCAATTAACTCAATTTAAAAAGGAATTGAGAAATGAATTTGAGCACCAAAAAAAAATATTAGATAACTATAATTCTCACAAGTTAGAATTTGAAAAAGATCTAAGTACAAAAGAAGAAAATTCAAAACATCTAAAAGATCAATTGGAGACTCTCAAAAAATTTTTTAAACTTAAAAAAGAACTTAAAGAAAACTTAGAATATGTTAGGAATTTAAGAGAATGGGTAAGTGATAAATTTCCAATTCTTTTGAGAGATATTGAAACTGAAATTTTATTTTCAAGTGCACAACACTTTAATGAATATTTTAAAGAATGGTTTAAAATACTTGTAGAGGATGAAAATATAGAAGTAGAAATTAGACCAGATGATTTTGAACCAATAATTAATGTAAATGGCTATGAATCCCCTTTTAGCGATTTATCAGGGGGAGAAAAAAGTGCTTTATCTTTGTCATATAGGTTAGCATTAAATAAGATAATTAATGATAAGTATCAAGATATTAAGACAAAAGATCTTTTAATTTTAGATGAACCAACAGATGGTTTTAGCCAAGAACAAGTAAATCGTATGCAAGAAATTTTTCTAAAGTTAAATACCGCCCAAATAATTATTATTTCTCACGAGCGTACTCTTGAGTCGTTTGTAACGGATATTTATAATTTTAGTAAAGAAAATTATGAAACCATAGTTAGAAAAAAAATTATTAAAAATTAAAGAAATAAAAAATGGATCATTTATACTTAAGACAAGAATTGGATTGAAAAATGCAATTAGTTGAATTTTCTTATGAAAAATTTCGATCGATAAAAGATAAAATATCAATACCAATTCATAAGATATCAGTATTTATTGGTGAAAATGGTGGAGGAAAGACAACTACATTAGATGCATTAGATTTATTTTTCGATTTAGAAAAAATAATTGAAGAAAAGGACTTAAATAATAATTTTAAGATATCTAAAGATTTAGAAATATTTTTTATAGGTCAATTTACATTAAATGAGAAAGACCAAGAATTTTTTCAAAAATTTGATCCGGATATTAAAAACCAAATTATCTTAAGTAAAAAGTTTAATTTAATTGAAAAAATGACTAAATATTTTATTAATTGTAAAGGAACGGGAACAAAATTGGATAATTTAGAATTAGGTGGAAGAAAAAAACCATATGAGGATCTATGTGATGAATACAAAATATCACATAAAGGTAAAAATATTGAAAAAATGAAAGAAAGCTTAAGAAAAAAATGTAATGAATTGCCAAAAGATAAATATATTCAAAAAATTATCACAAAATCTGATTTGGAACCATTTTTACCAAAATATATTCTATTTTCATCTGAAACAGCATTTGATCCAAAAGTTAAAATTATTGAAATATTAAGAGAGCCATAGAAAAAAAAAATACATGATATAGATATTAGTAATGAATTTAA
>JAHLWE010000257.1 GCA_019058135.1 Promethearchaeota archaeon
CTTCAGGTGTTATCTCTTTGGTCCTAAGAACAAATTTTTTTATGCTATTAATGCAGGACAGTTGTGTTCTAATTTTTTCAGACTGGAACTTATTATGAAGAAATGATTCCTGATTCCTAATCTCACATATTAACTTATCTCTTAATTCCTCAAATTGTGCATTAACTGCAATATTTTCAATTCCCATGTTATTAATTCTAAAATTCATCATTATAATTTCAAATTAAATTATAATTATTTAAATAAAAAAGGACGAGTGAGTGCAAAATCCAGTGATGGCGAACGAAATTAATTAAATTTTGCATCTCGATCTAGTAATGAAGAGGAATTTTTAGTGATCTGAGAAGGAGGGGGTTAATTTCCACTGGAAAGCGATTGAACAGCAAGGAAACATTTAAAGGGAACCGATTCTTTGAATTTATTATGCCTAGTAATAAATTCAGAAGAATGCTGGCTCCCATAAAGATATTACAATCCACCCTTCTTAAATTTTGCCCTTCACTTCCGGAACCAAAAAAACGGAGTTTGGTAGTTGAAATTGAAAAACGGAAAAATTTTTTGAGTCATCATCGTTATACGCTATTATTAAAGCCCGACAATACTATTGAGATTCGCGAGGTTCGTTGCATTAATTGCGGTACCCGTCTCGTGAAAAACGGACACAATCAAAGGATTGCAATTCTTGATAACGGCCTCGGAAAGTTTCATTTCCGCCTAAATAGAAAACGTTGTTCGAATTGTGGCGAGATCAAACCTGATTATTCGAGATTTGTGCCAAAATTTTGTAATTACCATGAAAATTACAGGCGAAGAGCAAGGCAACACTATTTGGAAGGGCTCATGCCTTCACAAATTAGACTTGCTATTAAGATCGACTTAGGTGTAGTTATTTCGAAATCATCCATAGTCAATTGGGTTAATGAGGTTGCGAAGCCACTCAGAAGGACACTTAGGGAGACTCCCATTCCTTCGAGCGGTTACTGGGGATACGACGAAATCCATATGCTGGTGGGAGGGAAAAAAATGTATGCTCTAACTACGGTGGATACAATTACAAAATTTATTCCTAATGCTAAAATTTCAACCTCAATGGGGAGTAAAGCAGGTAGAGAATTATTTCAGGAAGCGAAACGCAATAATAAATTAAAAATAAAAGGACTTGTTAAAGATTGCACTACAAATTTGGGAAGTCTCCTTAGAAAACGGGGTTATAAGTATATAAAACAGCAAAATTGTAAGACTCATGTAAAGTGGATTTTCTCAAGGCATGTAAAGGTAGTTGCAGGATTATCAACTCAATCAAAAAGGCCTGTGCCGGCAAAATGGCGATGGTTTTTATATAGGTTTTATAATCTAATTGATGCCAAAAATGAAACTGATGCCTATATTAAATTAGAAATATTACGTCGCACTGTAGAGAGATTGAAGGAAATCAAACCTAATAAACAAAAACGATTAACCACCGCTTTCAAACAGGTTGAGAAATGGGTACCTAAGCTTACTGCCTATAATAGTGACCCCAACTTGGCAGCAACCAATAATATACTCGAGGGTTATCACAAAAAGTTCGAGTATTATCCATCATTCAAACGCAATATGATGACCGCGTTGGGTGCCCAGCGTGTACTCGATTATCGAGTCTTTGGACATAATTTCAGAAGATTTCCTGAGTATATAAAACAGCTCAAGGATAAATATAAGCAGTTTAGGGATGTTCTTACTAAATTTCCTGGAGATACATATTTACGAGGGCAAGGCATGTATTTCAAACATAGAAAATTAAATTTGGAACATTGGTATGAGAATTATAATCAACTATGGGACCACTATCTTGCTATAATTTGAAGTAAAAAGGTTATGCAAAAATTTAGAAGTCATCACTATCTTTTGTAACCACCCAAAATGAAAGTCAGATAATTCCTTGAATCAATCAGTTAAACTTATCAAGAATTTGCAATAGCAATAAAGGATCCTTTTGTTAGAGATAATACATTAAATTATGAGAAAAAATTGGGCGTTATAACAATTCTAGAGAAATAAAGCAACTATCAAAAGAATATTGAAATTAATAATTTTTTTCCAATTGTCTTTATTAACTTTCTTAAGAAAGAGATCTCAGGCGTTTTAATAAAAAATATTTTCTTGATAGTGGAGACATAATTCTATTTTGGTATTTTTTTTAATTAAATGGTCTCATTAAAATCTGTCTAAAGTATGATAAAATCAATTCTCAGAGGGGAACCATAATCTTTTTAATAAAAACTCCTACCCTACCATAATCAATTGATAACATATTTTTTAAAATGAAAAAAATGATACCTACAAGTTATCTTCAGAAGAGTATTCCGTTTAAAAGAAACCCCATAATTATACCAGAAAATCCTGAATTCTTTCAAGGATGTGATAATTGCGGTTCAAATAGCTTCATAGAATCTAATTACGGCATTGTGTGTAGGAATTGTGGTTTGGCGATTAATATGCTGGGCTTCAGAAATGATGGTCAATTCAATTCAACATCATCCAAATGAACTAAGGAGAGAAATAAGATTGGGAACAAAGTTAGAAAGTATGGGAAACGGAAGCTCTTGTGAGCTCGAGCGGATCTCAAGCCGATATGAAAATTTCGTTCTACAATTGGCAGATATCGAATTTAATCGAATCCTTATTACATTACACTTATCAGAGTTCTTAAGAAATGAATCCATTGATATTTTTGGACGTGTTTGGAGAAATTTAAGGAAAGGAACTAAAGGAAGGATACCTGAAAAATTAACGCCGGTTATTCTTTATATGCTATTAGAGGCGAATGAAATTAATATTGATTTAGAAGAGTATATAGACAAAACAAAAATCGAAAAAACAGAGTTTAAGGAAATTCTAATGGAAGCCTTGAGTTATTATCCTTCTCATGCAAAAAAAGATAACCGAATTTTTTTTGATTAAATTATTTTATTTGTATTTCACTATGTTTAAGCCAAGTTTCGAATAGAGTAAAATTTCAATGAAGATAAAAGATCCTTTCAGGCAAGCAAAGATTTTTGATTATATCTGGGGTGAACAAATGTATCGAGCCAATTCTGTATTTAAATAAAGCTATTAATAAATCAAAAGAATATGCAGAAC
>JAHLWE010000258.1 GCA_019058135.1 Promethearchaeota archaeon
TCACACAACTGTTGCCAAAAATGAAATATTAATAAATGCTTTAGCTAATAATATCAATGTTTCTGTGATCTTAGATAGAGAATTAACAGAATTGGAAGGAATCGGTTTATATCAGAAAAAAGTAATGGATTTTGCAATTAAAATTTCTGCTTTTATCGAAACATCGGAATATAATAAAAAGGATATATTTGTAGAAATAAAACGAGCAATTCCAACAGCAATCTCAATTGCTATAATAACGAAATCTGGTTTACCTATAAAGATTCAATCGGTTATGCCTGATTCTATGATTTCTGCGATTACATCTGCTTTATTTAATCTTACAGAAGTATTGTTGAAAAAGAGTGTTGAATATTCATATATACGCAGTGATAATGGATCAATTATTGTCCATCAAATTGATGAGGAGAGATTATTAAGTATAGCTATTCCAGAAAAAAGTGAAGATCTAATTGGCAGTTATATTGCTAGAATAAAAGAAATAATTAAGGAAAATAAATAAAAGATCTTTCATTTTATCAATAATTCTATCGATTCTACTATACTCAATGCCCCTTTATATGCTTTTGAGTAATTCTCTGCCTTATATAATATAGAACACAATGGTTCATATGGTTGAATATTTTTACCTGGCACAGGGACATCTTCCACATTTTTAATTTGTTTTAATTTCTCAATTTTTTGATGTGAAATCAATTTTGGAGCGAAATAAATAAATTTTGAGACAAAATTAGTATTAATATCTAGATTTGAAATTATAATTTCTTTATCCGGATTTAAGCAGCAATTAATATGTTCATCAATTAAATTTCTATTCAAAGCAAATTCTGCTGCATTTATCGAACCTGGGATTCTGGGATTTATTTCCATTAAATAGGGGCATCCATCTTTTAATACATAATCAAACCCATTTATTCCAATTAATTCAAGATGTCTAACTAATTTTAAAGAAATTTCTGAGATTTTATATTGAAGAGAATAATTAAGATCCGCAGGAACAATGTTTCCACAATATATAAATCTACTTGGTGCATTTAAAAATTCTTTTCCAATTAGTTGCTCATTTATTGAAACTATTTTAATATCAACATTATTACTAATCGTAGTGCAACTAACATCAATTCCATCTATATACTCCTGAAGCAACCAATTCCCAGACTCTTTCTCAAATTCTTCATTTTCTTTTATTATATTTAATAATTGAGTCTTGGAATTAATTTTAAAAATATTTAAGCCGCCAGAGCTTTGTTTTTTTTTAAGAATAATTGGATAATTTATAAGGTTGTTATCAACTAGATCATAGTTAAATGCTAAAGTTTTAGGAACTTTATATCCCATTTTATCTAATAGGGAATTAATACTTAAGATATCTCTTGACTTTATGATTTGGGCGATATTATTACCTAAATATCGAATTGGACGATTTAATTTCTTAATTTTATTAAAAATTTTTTCTCGACCTATAATATTATCGTCTAAACCACTTGCTATTATTAAATAATCCAAATGGGGATGTTTTTCAATCATTTGAAGGGTTAGATCCGTTAAAACATCACTATAAATTAATTTTAACTTTTGAAAATTATTTTTCAATTCTTTAGTAATAATTAAAGCATCCTTAATATAAGGAAATAGGTCTGAATCTCCAAAAAAATCTACAGCATATACTTCATAATTTGCATTATATAACGATTTAGATAAAGGTCGAGCATTAAAACCTGAGATAAGAACTTTTTTTTTCTTAACCATTATTAAATAAATTTAAATCATTATTAATTAAAGAACTCTTTTCAATTTGAGGATAGTTTTTGTCGGGTCAATCTCATTAAATTTAAAAATATCTGCTTTACAGTATAGTTTAAAATTTTTTTTTATTTCTTCTGCGGAAAATGGATGAATTCCCAAATTTCTTGTGGCCCAAGATTTTCTGGGTTCTAATATTACAACTTTTATTTTTCTTTTTGCAATAATTTTTGCAATATCTTTTAATTCCTCAGTAATCAAATTATAGTCTGATTGTATTTGAGCAACTAGATCAGGATTGGTATAAGAAATATTTGCACCACAGTCGCTACAAATAAATATGACAGGAAAAATGTTTCGGTTTCTCATTTTCTCAATGTTTATCATCTCCAAACATTTATGTAGTGCAAAAGCCATGGGTGTATATGATTTACCTTCAATATTTTTGATTTTACTGAGCGCATTTCTTAGTGCAACAGTTGGTTTTTGAAGTACAATCGCATCTTTGCCACGGAACATAATAATACAAATTTTATCCTTTTTCTTATATCCTTCTCTCTGGAGTGCCTCTATTATATTTGTCATTTGCTTTAAAACACTATACATTGATGCAGAAGCATCTAAAATAAAGAACAAAGCTAAAGGTGCTTTAAATTCAAAAACCTTTTCCATTATATCAGTTTTATCTAATTTTAATGGAAATTCAATTTCGGTAGGATTATAGGTCAAATTTTTTAAATAACTCCTAATAGAAGCATCTAGTGCTATATTTCTAGGATGTTCTAGTGGTCTTCGAAAAGAACTATAATGCCCCTTTTTACTTGAAGTAAATCTTGTTCGGTTTCCTACGCCTCGACCGCCAAAATTTGATATTCTCTTAGTATTTCTGATATTATTCAAAATTGAGATTATTTTCTCCTCCAATTTATAAGCAAATTTTTGTAAATTGATAGTTTTATCATCTCTATTATCATAAGGTTCCTTAGATGGCAATCTCTTAACTTTCCAACCACCTGCAGGGTCATATTTATGGTTTTTATCCTCTTCTTGTGGTGGAGGAAGTTTTTGTTCTTTAGTCTCTGGTAAATTAATTTTATCCTTATCTACTGGATTTCTTTTGAATTGTTCTTGTGGCTCATCAGTAGATTTTAAAGGACCTTCAGTATCTTCATTTGGTTTATAAATATCTAAGTTCTCATAAGCTTCTTGAATTTTTCCATAAGCATCGATAATTTTGCCCTTTATCTCTTTTGCTGTCATTGTTGCATCAATTGATTCCATCCTATGCTCAAAAACAAGATCTAAAGCAATTTCTAAGTCCTTATTAAAAATATAAGTTCTATTATTAAAAGCTGCATTCGCACGAGCACATCGAATAAATGAAATATCTGCTCTTTGCGAAAAAATAGTTAATTCACTTACAACTTCAGATACAAATTGGAAAATGCGCTCTGAAACCTTAACATCTTTTAATATTTTTCTGGCTTGAATTATTCTCTGTTTCAATTCTTTTTGGTCATTTTGGTATTGTATAATGAATTCCTTAGGATTATCATTAAAATCTATCACTCTTTTAGTAATTTCAGCTCGTACTTTTGGATCTGAAGGTGCTACAATTTTAACTTCTAAACCAAAACGATCTGCAATCTGGGGTCGTAAATCTCCCTCATCTGGATTCATTGAACCAACTAAAATAAATCTTGAAGGATGCATTACAGAAATTCCTTCTCTCTCAATGATATTTACACCTGATGCCGAAGCATCCAATAACGTATCTACTATATGATCTTGTAAAAGATTTACCTCATCTATATACAAAATCCCTCTATTTGCTTTTGCTAATAAACCAGCATGAAGACTTCTTATTCCTTCAGCTAAAACTCGTTCTATGTCCAAACTTCCACAGACCATATCCTCTGTAGAGCCTAATGGAAGATTAACCAATTTCATCTGTCTTGTTTCCACTTCAAAATTTCCTTTGTTGACTTTTTCAACGCAAATCTCACATAAATCTTCAAGATCAGAATCAGGATTACAATTAAAATAACATCCTTTTATAACTTTTATTTCAGGCATAATATCTATAAGAGAACGGACTGCTGTAGATTTTCCTGTGCCGCGATGACCTGATAAAAGAACACCTCCAATTAAAGGATCAATAACGTTGAGAATTAATGCAATTTTCATTTTTTCATGTCCAATTATCGCTGTAAAAGGAAAATTGATTTTTCTCATCCGGTCAAAATCAGCTATATAATTGTCTAAAAACTTCTAAATTAAGTAAATTATCCCAAGATAATTTATTAAATTTTTGATACAAATAATCCTTGAAAGAGTTGAGATAGAACGCGAATATGTGTTTTATTTATTAAAATTTCTGAGATATTGCACGTAAATCAGTTTCTAAATTTTCTACTTTTTGTCCCCACAGATTAATTACTTCTAAAGCTTGATGTATAATTATATTTCTTTCTTTATACTCTAAGTAATCTAAAAATTCTTTCATTTTTTCAATTTTTTTATTTGCTCTTTCAACAAATTTATTTATATCTCTAGTTTGATTCAATAGGACTTCTGGAATCCTCGAAGTTGCACCCTCTCTTGCAAGTGTTTTGAGATATTCTTCTGTTCCAATTAATTGAGAATTTAATTCCTCTATTGATTTATTCACTTGATTTTGATACGTCTCAATTAGACCTTCTTTAGGGAGTAGATTTGTTACATCGATAATAAAAGCTTGAGTTGTTTGAATTAATTGCGTCATACTCTCATATCCTTCTATTTTAAAATCGATAGGATGATAACTTGCTTCAATTCCACTTACATCATCTAATCGAAAAATCTTAAAACCTGGATCATTTTCTAAAGGAATATCTGGGTCTCCTTTTTTATCAGGCAATTCAATTTGTTTTATTAATCTCATATGATTAAACACTAGTGAAATAGCTAATGGATTATTTGTTTGATAACTCAATGTTGTTCTAATATCGATATGAGACATCATTACTTTAAAACCGGGGTGACTATGATACCATCCAACGGTGAATTCTCCTCTTGAAAAAGCCTCATCATCAATTATAGAGAGTGCCTCATAATCTTCATCTTTCCATTTATATTGATCCATCACAGCATTTTTGTCTAATTCTTGGTGCATGATTGGATGTGCTGCTGAGATTACCACATCATCACCAACATTCTTACCAATTAACACACCACTAGCTTCCAACCAATCATCTTTTGGTATTCGTGCATTAGCAAATCTAACTGCTGCTGCAACAATTGTTAAATATGCTTTTTTTGGAATAATAACTGTCATTATATTATATAATGAAAAATTCATCCTAAAAAATATAGTATAAATTATAAATTTAAAAAAATAAAAATAATTTAATGAAATTCAATATTGGTTTAATTTCACTTTTATTTTTTTCTATACTCACATCATATATCATTTATGTTGAAGCCTTTACTTTTCAAGATTATAACGCATTTTTATACCCTCCTATAAAGATCTCGGACGATACTAGTGATACCTGTTATCATACTTGGTGGACTGAAGATTGAGATTTCACTTACTATAAAATTATAAAACACCATCAATTTCAATCACGTTATATTTTTTTGGTTAAAGGTATTTCTTAAGCCAATCAATGGATATATTAATAAAATCTATAAGATTATCATCTTTAAAATCATGGCCTGCATTATCAATTTCAATCATTTTATGGTGTTCATCTTGAGGGAAATATCTAAATGCTTCTCTCGTATAAATCGGGTTAATAGTGGTATCAGCCTTTCCTTGTACAATCAATGCTGGAGTTGTAAATTTTCGAAGATGTGTATTAACATCGGTATTTAAAATATCTTCGATAAAACTGTAATCTATCCAGATAGGTTCAAAATCCCCTGAGGAAGGTACTTTAAGGGGTGGCCTCCTAAGATTTTTCAAGATTTCTACTAACTCTATATTTCCTCTTTTGAGCATTCGCATTATATTAAAACCAGGAGCCCAAAAAATAGTTGTCTTTATTCCGGGAAGATCAGCAATTAATAAAGTAAGGCCTCCAAAGGAAAGACCAATAATAGCAATCCAAGAATAATTTTGTCGTTTTGCCCACGCATAAACATCTTCAAGGTCTTTAACTTGTTTAGAGAGAAAAATGAGTTCTCGTTCATTCTCACCAGAACCTGAAAAGTCAAAAATCAACGCATCAAATCCCTCATCGTTCAAAATATTCGCCGTTTTCGTAAAGCGACCCCACTCATATTTATCACCTGTAAATCCATGACATATTATTACAAATGGAGCTTTTTTATTTGAATCCTTAAATGAATTATTCGAGGTAATAAAATGAATTGCACTTAAAGAACCTCCAGAACTTTTGGGAATTAATATTTTGGTTTCAGACATTTTACATTTCCTTTAATAACTCTGAATATAATAAAATTCATTAAAATTTTTTGTTTGTGAAAAGTTTGGTTTATTATAATATCCAGATTTTAATTATAAAAATTTATTTTTGTTTTTTTTCTTTCTTGAGTTTATTCAATATCTCTTGTGGATATTTCGCTTTGTAAAAAGGAAGACTAGAAAAAAAATGACTGAAAATACGTGTTATCAATGATATTTTGTATTTCTTCTTATTTTCCTTTCTGAAATAAATCCGTCGAAAAGGTTCGGCATATTTCCAACCATCTATTTTCCTTCCAGCTAATCTCATTATTGGTTTATAAATCAACATCATATATTTCATTAACCAGTATTGAGTTTTATGGCATGCGAGTAATTGATTTACTAAGCCAATATCTTCTTTTTTAAAGGGGAAAAAAAAATTGGGACTTAGAGATGAGTAAAAATAGAGAATTGGGATATAATCTATTAATTTGTTATAGATAATATAAAATATTGCCTTCCCAGTATTTACATGATCCATATGATAATACCAGGTATATATCGGTTCTGGGGCAAAAATTATATCCGGTTTTTCTTTTCTAATATAATCCGCAATTCTATTAATGAAATCTTTATTAAATTTTACAAAACCATCAATATAACCCAAAAAAAAAATATTTTTGGGAGATATTCCGTGAATACTTTGAGCATTATATAATTCCCTTGTTCTGACTTTTGCTAGGAATTTGCCTTTAAACTTATCATATTTATCACCCGGGAGCCCAAATTCTCCTTTTGTTATTGAAACAATTTTAATAATATATTTTCTTTTGCTCTTTATGGCAAGATAATGCATTAATTGAGCATAATTAAACTCTAAATCATCAGGATGAGCTTGGAAAAAGATAATCTTCGCCATTTATCATCTACTAGAATAATCCTAAATATTATAATTTCGAAAATTGAGAACTTATTTTAAGGATGGAACTTACTTTCTTAAATTCAATAAAAATAAAAAATATTTATTATTATATAATTAATCTTTTTTGTCAGATTTATAATTATTTTAGACACGATAAAGAATTTTAACATATCTGATTCGATTTGTTGGATTATAATCAGAACGAATTTTAAATGATTGATTTGTTAATATTATTGATGTTATCTTGTTTAATTTAAATCTTTTCCAACCATATGATTTTTTACTACGACTAAATCCACTTAATTGATAACAATCTATTAAAATTTTTCCCGCAGAACTTTTGTAAATTATATAAGGCTCAACTATTCTTGATCCTTCATATTTAAGACTTACAACTAATCGTTGATCAATTGCCTTTTTAAGTTCTTCTAAAGTGAACCACCTTTTTTAATTCATTAATACTAAGTTTAATTTTTTTAAAATGTTTTTTAAATTTTTAGATAATTCTTCATTATTTTGAATAGATTTTGCTAAATGAAATCCAAGCGTTGGTTTTGAGACATTCTTCTCACATTTATTTTCTATTAATATTTTTAGATTTTCTGAAAATTTTTTTTTAGAACGAATTTCATCAATTTCATCTATTGTCCAAATTTCTCCGTTAGATTTAGGAAATTTATCATTAAGCATCCTAATCCATAATTCTGATTTAAATTCTCCCTCAAATTCTGCTTCTGAATTATTTTTTTTTCCAACATAAAATAAATCAACTCCCTCTTTAAATCCTATTTTTGTTAATTCTGATGGTTTTAATTCTTTTTTTTTTTTTGATTCTCTGTCAATAATAGTTATAACTTTTTTTCTTTTTTTTTTTTTAATATTTTGCAAAAATAATAGCATTATCGTTATTTTCAGCATTTATAAAAGAGAGTCCAGCTTCTATAGAAGTTCTTTTATTGATGATTTCAAATAAAATTGGTAAAGCTCGATATTCTGTATCTCCCTCCACCATGACAAATACTTTTTCAAAAAATAAAAATGCACTTCTAAAACCTATTGATAAAGATATTTGTTTTAAAAAATCTCCTATCTGTTCATATTGATCTTTTGTTAAATAATCTACTTCAGAAATTAGATTTTTAATGAGTTTAAAGTGAACTATGTTATTTGGTGGAAAATTATCTATTAATTTTATTGAGTGAGTAACCGTGATTACTTGAATATTTTTTTTATTAGAAAATTCTCTTAGAATTCGCAATAAATTCGAAATTTGAACATAATCAAAATGAAGATCTGGTTCGTCGAAAGCTAAAATGAAATTTTTTTCAATCTCTTCTGTTATTTGTAATTCTGACCATTCATAGATACCTAACATTATTTGTTTTCTCTTACCTGTTGCTTCTGATTCAAATTTAATTTTATCTCCTTCTTTCTTAATAATATCAAAATCATTTAAATTCAAGCCTTTTAATGGATCATAAGTAGGTATAGCATTAATACTTGAAATATCATTGCAATATTTACCTATTAAATCACTTGCTTCTTTTATTTTTTCATTACAAATTTTTAGGATAACCTTAGTTATTTTATTAACTTCATTACTAATATCTAAATCAGGTATTTTTTTTTTAAAAGTATCTCTTAATATTACAATAATTTTAACTTTTTCATCAAATGCTTTTTAATATTAAAATAAAATAAATTTTTTTAAAAATTTTTAAAAAA
>JAHLWE010000259.1 GCA_019058135.1 Promethearchaeota archaeon
AAATTTTATTGTGCGTGGGATAATGGAGAAATCATTTCTGACTCAATATTGAATTTAGACGTTGAAGACATTAAACGTCAATTATCATTAGGCATCTTGCAAGCTTTAGATGTTGCATGCGAATTACCGTTTTTAATAGATGATGCAGTTGAATATTGTGCGAGAAAAGCAGCTTTAAATGCAAACATAGTCTTTTCACAAATTTTTGAGGGAAAAACATTTCAAATTGAAGAAGATAAAGTTGAAGAAGTGGAAGAAGAACCAGAATTGAAAGATGAAGACCAACCACCAGAAGGATTAGGTAGTTTATTTGGATAATTTTATAAAATTTATTAAAAAAGAGAAATAAAAAAATAAAAAATAATAAAATAAAAATTAAAATAAAGGAGGAAATAACTATGGAGTCGATATATGCAGCCCTATTAATTTTCAAGGCAAAAGGAAATAAAGCAATAACTGAAGCGAATCTTGATAAAGTTTTAAAAGCCGCAGGTGCAGATGTAGATCCAGAACAAATTAAAAAACTGGTTATAGGACTAAAATCAACAGATTTGGATGAGATAATAAAGAACGCAAGTATGATGCCGGTAGGAGTCTCAACTGCACCAGTTGAAGACAAGAAAAAACCCTCGAAGAAAAAGAAAGAACCTGAGAAGGAAGAAGTTGAAGAAGAGCCCGCGGGAATTGGTAGTCTATTCTAAAAGTATTAAAAAAGTATAAAGATTATTTTTTATATTATCTTTATTTAAATCATTTTTGTTTTTAAAGATTTAATTGGATTAATGAATATGAATGATGAAATGAATTTAAAAAAATATTAATTAAAACGTCCTTTAATTAAAAATCCATTTTTGCATGTTTTTTCTTACTTTCTTCAAGAAGGATTTGAGCCAAAACTTCGAATGCTTTTTCTACGTTTTGACCTGTCTTTGAACTTAACTCAACAAATGATCTCATGTTATATCTCTTTGCAGCATTTATTCCATCCTCTCTTTTCACAGCTCGATATTCAGTCAAATCAGCTTTTGAACCAACCAACATTAAAGGAACATCTCCTGCATTTTCTCGTACAATATAACTCCAGTCTGGTAAATGTGATAAACTAATAGGATGTGTTATGTCATATAAAATAAATGCCCCACTAGCTCCTTTGGCGTATTGCGGGAGTAGAAATCTGAATCTTTCTTCACCTCCAAAATCCCATAATTGAAGCTTTATCCGATTTCCGTTAAAAAGCACTGATTTTGAAAAGAAATCCACTCCAATAGTGAGCCTTAAATCCTCTACAAAAAACCCTGAGATATATCTTAATGTTAGTGAAGTTTTTCCGACCGATGCATCGCCTAGCATTAGAACTTTAAATGTATAGTCTGATTCCATTAGTTCTTCCGTATTTTTTTTAAATATTGCAAATATAATCAATATTGAGAAAATTATTTTGATTATATATTATTTATACATTATTTATATTACTTATCGAGTTAATAAATTTTTTTTATTATTTGAATAATGATATTGATGTTCTGCATTTCTGACAAATTCAATTCCCTTTTGCATTCAAATGTTCTTATTTATTCTTACTTAGAGTTTAATTAAAATAAAAAAAGACAAATATTAAAAGTTGCATGTGCTACTACAACGGGAATAAGAGAATAATCAAATAATTTATAGAATGATATTAAAATCATACCAAAGATGAAATAATATCCAAAATATGTAAATATTGTTTGGAATGGGACAAAAAAAGGAGGGACATGATATATGGCAAAACAGAAAGATGATAGAAATACTGCTATAATTCTCTGGTTTTTTTTATAGAATCTCTTAGCAATAAAACCCCGAAAAAACCCTTCCTCACAGGGAGCGATAATTACCATTTGAAGAATAAGAATAATTAACATTTCCAACATATTTGGGAAAACTGGAGTTGTATCTATTGCTCCTTCTTCTGCCTTTTGTAAAAATTCAGAACTAAATAGATTTTCTGTTATTATATATTTAAAAAATATTATAAGATAATCTGCTATCAGCAAAAAAATAACTCCTATTGAGAATCCAACCAAAATTTTGTAAGTTTGTTTTCTAATATTTTGTTGACTTTTTGTAAAACCCATTTCCAATAATTCATCCTTGAAAGAACACTTATCTGGAAATTTTGCGATTAAAGCCGGTATAACAATGAAAAATATTTCAAATAATGTTAAAAAAATCAAAATAATTGGTTCTTGCCCTAAATTTAGCGACATTGGAATACAGCAGAATCTCGTTTTTACGAGGTAATTAAGAATTTAATAAATTTTTTTTAATTTAAAATTTTTTAAATTAACGTAAATTAACGCTCTCTATTCTTTTAAATTATAAATAGTTTTATGTTAAAATAATCAATGATAGAACAAGGTATGATTAAAAAGAATCATTCAAAAGGCTACTCCAAACAAGAAAGATCAGTTGGCACAACCAAAGAACGGTGCTTAACTGATGATTTAACCAAAATTGCTAAAGAATTTTCAAGTATTGAGAAGACTAAGCAATCTTTTGCGCAACTTATTCGAAATCAACTACCAAATCTTGATTTTTCTGAATACATAACATTTTACAGTTATCGTATTAAAGAGATGTCCTTGGTAAAACCAGTGAAACCTACAAGTATTAAGGGGTTAAGGATTGCAGCAGTTGATGGAAGTCTTGTTACAAAAAAATTCCAAGGGATTGATTTAATCTTCTTGAAATCTATCGTGGTAAAATATTTCTTTACAAGCCAACATTCTGCAGAAATAAAATATTATCCTGATGTTAGCGGCTATAATAATTATTCTATTCAAACTAATTATTTTAATATTAATGAAAATGGCATTGATCTAACTGGGTCTTTAGAGCAAACTTTCATGGAAATAAATCAATTAAATTCTATGCTAAAAAATAATGATGAATATATTGATTTAATAATTTTGGACGGTTCAATCCTTGTTACTCCTATCAATTTATTATTTTCGAAAAATTATGAAATTTCTAAAAGATATGACCGAGTTCTTAGAGAATATAGAAACCTCTATAAAAAATGTCAAGAGAGGGGTATCACATTAGTCGGCTCAATTAAAGATACTCGAACGGCAGCTTTAACTAATACACTTACTCAAACTATCCAAATGTTAATTTCTGGAAAAAAAATACTTCATGAGTTCTTAAAAATTAATTATCGTGAAACAATGAATTATTTTTCAGATTATGATCTCTTTTCGCGAGTCTTAAATGTAGGAGAAAGAAGTTGTGTTTTTAGATGTAATACTGATATTGATAAGATAAGACATACTAATATTAAGAAGAATATCCCAAATTACTTTCCTGTAGATTTTTTTGCATTTTACTTAAAAAATGTCCCTTATGATAACCCATTAAGAATAGAATTTTTTTTAGATGAGACCAATGATATTAAAGATATTTCGAAAAAAGCAGATTTAATTGCATCTATTATATATCCGCTTTCAAATCTTAATAAAAATTATGGATTGCCAATACCTCAAATTGAAGCACATAAAAGATCTGTCTTTAAATCTAATGAGATAAATTTAATCTTTAATTCATTAAAAACACTCTTACACAAATATGGTATCTCTTTTTTTGAAAAAAGAAGAAATCGACGACCATTTTAAAATTAAACTCTTGTAATACGATGTAAAATAATATCCTCAAAAAAAAAATGAGTTTTTATTAAAATTTTTAGTTCAAACCCCAATTCTTCTATTTTTGCATAAAGTACATCAAGAGCTGAATTACTTGAAAATAAAAAATATATATAAGATTTGTCTATGGGAGATAAAAATTCTATAGATTGAACTAAAAATTTCTCAAAAGTTTCTATTCCTTTTTTCCCGCCGTCCCAGCTATAAAAAATTTTTTTTTCATTTTTTTTTTTAAAAAATGACTCGCAAGGTAAATAAAGTGGGTTGAAAAAAATAAATTTAATATTATGTTAAAATGAAAAAGGAAAAATATTAAAAAGGGTGGCGTGGA
>JAHLWE010000260.1 GCA_019058135.1 Promethearchaeota archaeon
TAGTCAACTTTTCTTCTTCCCCCTCCCTAAGCGCACCTTGGCGGACATATTCAATTTCTTTTGGATTATCAGTAATTACTATGACTTTCGCTGGTTTACATAAATCTACAAATTCATTTACAATTTTTAATACTTTTGGGTTCTTGAGAGCAACCAATTTTTGGAGATCTTCTTCCGATAAAAGGGTTTTTGTTGTTTCAGTTAAATTATCCAAATCAAAGTCTTTCATTTCATTTAAGTGAATATTACAAGATATATAAAATAAATTAATTTTCTCAAAATGGTATATTCGGTAAAATTTATAAAACTTTTTCTCAATTTAGCAGAAAAAATCGATTAAAAATAAAAAAGATTCTATTTTTTTCAATTAATATAAATAAAAACATAATGAGCAATAAAAATAGAAATAGGAAAAAAGAAAAAAAAAGAAATTAACCCTTAATTACTTCTATTAATTTCGGAAAGATGCGCGGATAATGAACAGCCATACAATGAACGCCACCCAATAGATCTTTATTCTTGAGCTCGGTTATGAAAGGCTTGAAAAATTCATAATTAGCTTGGTCATAAATTTCTTTTTGCTTGGCTTTGTCCGTTTTATAATCATTTTTGATGGATTTCCATTTCGCAAGAATGTCCTTAGGTACATCAACTCCTGGAACAAAAGTATCAAAACCTTTTGCCATAGCGTACGACTTCATTGGAAAGATGCCCAATAATACCGGAACGTTATATTTTTTAATTTCGGTAAGAAATTCTATTGTTTTATCTAGATCGTACGCAACTTGGGTTTGAATAAATTCGCATCCAGCCTCTACCTTACGCCCAATTTTCAGGGCTTCCGCCTCCATGGGGTTTGAATTGGGATTTGCAGCAGCCCCAACATGAAACTTTGGAGGAGACTCGATTTCGTAACCGTTTATTGTGCCCTTGTCGACCATTTCCCTCACAAGCATGCATAATGTTGCGGAATCAAGGTCAAAAACAGGTTTGCTTTCAGGCATGTCACCCATGTTAGGATGATCCCCAGTGAGTGAGAGGATATTTCTTAACCCCAAGGCGTGTCCGCCCATAATCATGCCAGCAATGCCAAGCTTGTTAACGTCTCTAACGGTTAATTGCCAAATAACCTCAATATTTGCTTCTTTTTGGATGATATGAGAAGCTGCCAATGAATTAATAGTAACGATCCCTAAAGGACTATCAGTTACATTTGCAGCTACCACATAAGGCGCCATTTCCTTAGCTTCCTGAATTGTATGAGAGAGGTCGCAAGTTTTTTCCGGCTCCAATTCTCCAGTTAAAATAAATTCTCCTTTAGCTAACATTTCGCCCAATTTTGAATAAACTTTTTTTTCTGCCATTTTTTTCTAACCTCCTACCTAAATACTACACTTTTTTGATGGCCTCTATCAGCCCAATTGAAAGCAGGTCTAAGCTGTACAAATAAATCCAAACGTCCAATTTTTTTCAAACGCTCATATATTAAAATCCACCCGCAATCCTTTTCGTAATTTCCTACTTCGCACTTACCATCGAGCTGGCCGCCACAAGGACCGTTCATTAGACCTTTTGCGCAAGAGGTTACTGGACATATTCCACCGGTGTAATTTAATAAACAATCACCACAACCAGCACATTTTACGTGAAAACGACCGATACGTTCAGTTTCAGCAATTCCATGCGTATTTAAACCTATAAAGATTGGCTTAACAATGTTTTTTCTATCAAACAAATCAAGCATACCTTGAAGACCAGCTCCACAAGATAAAATGAGAAATGCATCAACTTTATCTAAGGCCTCTTGTGGAACATTCCTCCAATCTTGAAGATCCTGTCTAAAATCGCAAGGTTCTTTAAACTCTTGATGATAAACTACGTTTTTTCCTGCATTTTTGAGATGTTCCAACATTTCATTTACAGATTTTTCATCTGAACATTGAGCAGTAACGGAACATGTACCACAATAGATCAATATAATATTGTTATAGCTTTTTAGTGCATCTTCAATTTCTTCAAAATCTTTTTTAGTTGTAACAATCATATTTACGACAATATTCTTTTTCTTTTTATAATTATAATTAAATATCTATGTAGGTAAATAAAATAGTCAATTTAAGTTTTTTGATAATTTTAATTTTAAGTTACGATAATAACATGATCAATTTTGGAAAAGATCAAATAATATCTCATTTCAAAAACTCAAAAAAGTGTCATGTTTGAAATTAATTTTTCTATCATTGATAATATACATTTAATAATTCTAATATTAAACATATCAGTTTAGCAATTAACAGATCAACCTTGAGATTAATAAATCAATCTTTAAAATAATTTAAAAATTATGTCGAGGATTTTAAATTTTATTTTTAGATCTCGTCATTAAATTTATCATAAAAGATCAAATTAGATCATATTTTTTTTCTCATTTTAATCAATCAATAATATACTTTTTATTAATTATATACAAAAATAGGAAAAAGAATTACTAAAAAAATCGAAATTTTACAAAAAAAAGAATAAATTTTAAATATTATTAACGATCTTGTATAAAATTAAGTACTTAATTAATTTAATTTAGCATTAACTATTAAATAATTTGATTTAATTTTAAAAAAAAATTGATTAATGGAACGGAATTGAAAATTTATGGAAGAAGTTAAATCAAAGAACTTATTGCTAAAAGAGATAAAAACTTTTAAAGAACTTGAAAAAGAGATCATCGATAATAATAAATGTTGTGCTTGTGGAGCATGTGTTGCTTATTGTACAAGTCAGGGTTTTGATGTTATTAAAATGGATGGTAATAAACCTATATACATAACAGATGCAAATATTGATAATTGTAAAGAATGCGGAATTTGCTATTATATATGCCCCAATACAACACCGTTAATAGATCAAATAAATGAAGAATTTCAAATTATAGACGAACTGGGACATATAATTACTGTAATTGCTGCAAAAACGACTGATCAAGAAATTAAGAAACTCGGACAAGATGGGGGAATAGTTACAACTGTTTTGACGTATTTATTTGAACAAGATAGAATAGACGCAGCGATTGTATCGGAATATGACGAGAATTTTAAACCTGTACCAAAAATCATTTATGATAAAAAAGATTTATTAAAATCCGCGGGAACTCGTTATTCCATCTCATCAAATATTTTACCATTAAAAGATTTCAATAAAATCTCCCAAGAAATAATGAATAAAAAAGATATTCTTAATATTGAAGATTTATCTATAGCATTTGTTGGAACTCCATGTCAATGTAGAGCTATTAGAAAAATGCAACATTTAAGTATAAGTCCTATTTATAGTATCAGATTTGTTATAGGCTTATTTTGTTTTGAAAATTTTGATTATGATAAATTATTTGAGATCATAGAAAAAGAAACCAAATTAGTACCAGCGAATGTTTTAAAAGCACAGATAAAGAAGAATTTTTTTGTTACTTCGAGGGAAAATAAAGTATTTGAAGTGGATATTAAAAAACTTGATGAAGCTGTAAGAGATCATTGCCATGAATGTGATGAATTTACTGGAAGATTTTCAGATTTTAGTGTAGGAGCATCTGGAGCTCCAGAAGGGTATTCTATTATAATCATACGTACAAATGAAGGACAAAATCTAATTAATTCTCTTCTTTCAGAAGGGTTTATAGACAAATATAATATTCCAGCAAAAGAGATTTCTGAATGGAAAACAAAAAAAATCAATTGGTTTAGAAAAATGACTTCTCTTAAAACTAAAAAAGGAAAATAGGGTGAAAAAAATGAAAAATAGTAACATTTTAGTTATTGGAGCAGGAATATCTGGTATATCAGCTTCATTGGATTTAGCAGAACAAGGATATCGGGTAATATTAGTAGAAAAGGATTCTACAATTGGAGGTAGGATGGCACAATTAGATAAGACTTTTCCTACATTGGATTGTTCTATTTGTATTTTAGCTCCCAAAATGGTTGAGGTTGCTCGACACCCTAACATTAAACTCTTTACATATTCAGAAGTTTATGAAGTATCGGGATCAATGGGAAATTTTACAGTAAAAATTCTAAAAAAGGCACGCTATGTTAATGAAGAAAAATGTACTGGTTGTGGAGACTGTGCAACAATTTGCCCCGTTAGAGGACTTCCAAACAAATTTGATGAAGGATTAAAATATAATCATGCTGCATATATTTCTTTTCCTTCAGCAGTGCCTTCAGTTTATCTTATTGACAAGGAAAAGTGCCTATATTTAAATTATGGGATTTGTGCATTATGTGCTAAGAATTGTGGTGCAGAAGCTATAGATTTCACACAAAAAGATGAGGTATTAGAATATAATGTTGCTTCAATTATTGTTGCAACTGGATTTGATTTGATTGATCCAAGTATTTTGGCACGATATCATTATGGAGAATATAAAAATGTCATTACAGGAATGAAATTTGAACGTCTATTGTGTGCTTCTGGACCAACAGTGGGGGAGTTAATACGTCCTTCTGATGGAAAACATGTTAAAAATATTGCATTTATCGCTTGCGTTGGATCAAGAAATGTCAATATATGCGCTTATTGTTCCAAATTTTGTTGTATGTACATGGTAAAAGAAGCCGTTGTGGCAAAAGAACACGCTCCAGAGATTTCTCCAACGATTTTCTTTAATGATACAAGAACAATTGGAAAAAACCAAGAGGAATTTATAGAACGCGCAAAAGATGAATATGGAGTTAAATATAATCGTGGAATTCCAGGAGATATTAGAGAAGATCCATTAACTCAGGATTTAATTGTCAAATATGCAAATCTAGATACAGGAGAAGTAGAAGAAAAGATCTTTGATATGGTAATTTTATCTAATGCCGTAATACCAAGAAGAGATGCGGGTCACTTAGCTAAGATTCTTGGAATTGAACAAAATGATTTTGGATTCTTTAAAACAGAGAATTCTTTAGAAGATTTAAAATCCACTATTCCAGGAATATATATTACGGGTTCATGTCAAAGTCCCGATGATATTCCAAATTCAGTAGCAAAAGCGAGTGGTGCTTCTTCCCTTGCTGCTCAACATGCAGTTCAAATTCCCGAGGAAGAAATAGTGATTGAACTACCTCCTTTAAAGTATGTATCTCCATTTGATGAGCCTAGAATTGGAGTCTTTGTATGTAATTGTGGTGTTAATATTGCAGGATATATGGATAATGAAGAAATCGTTGAATATTTAAAGACTCTCCCCAACGTGGTTTTTGCTATGAACAACAAATACAGTTGCTCTGAACAGACTCAACAAATAATCAAAGATAAGATTATTGAAGAGAATTTAAATCGAGTTATTGTAGCTGCTTGTACTCCAAGAACTCACGAATCACTTTTTCAAAATACACTACGAGAAGTAGGTTTAAATCCATATCTGTTTAATTTTGTGAGCATACGAGAACTTGACTCTTGGGTTCATATGAAAGATAAACCAAAAGCCACTGATAAAGCAAAAGATTTAATCAGAATGGGTATAGCAAGGGCAAGAAATTTAAAACCGGAATTTAAAATAAAGGGAGATGTAATTCCTGAAGCTTTGGTCATTGGTGGAGGTATTGCGGGTATGAGTGCGGCATTAGAAATAGCAAAAAGTGGATTTAAAGTCCATTTAGTTGAAAAAATGGACAAACTTGGAGGTCAATTGAATTTAATCTATAAAATAAATTTCGATAGAATCGATTCTATGGAATTTATTTCAAAATTTATCAAAGGAATTAAAGAACAAAAGAATATTAATACTTATTTATCATCTAATATCGTTAATGTGAAAGGCTCAATCGGAGATTTTTCGATTAAAATAGAAGATTTAGAAAAAAACACATCAAAAATTAGAGTTGGTGCAATTATTGTTGCTACTGGTGCTTCAGAATATAAACCTACGGATTGGTACAATTATGGAAAAGATCCAAGGGTTTTTACTCAATTAGAATTATCAGAAAAATTACGCAATAATGAATTAACGGATGGAGAAACTCTTGTGTTTATTCATTGCGTCGGTTCTAGGCAAGAAACAGGAAGAAGTTATTGTTCTCTTATTTGTTGTAGTGAATCAATACGGCATGCATTGTATGTTAAAGAAAATTATCCAAATTCAAATATTTTTGTATTATATCGCGATATTCGTGTTGGAACAGAAGAAGAGCAATATTATTGGAAAGCAAGAGAAGATATTAACTACCTTAGGTTTTCAGAATACCCTGAACTGGATTTTAATGATGATAAAATTACCGTTAGAGTTCATGATATGTTAACACAGATTAATTTACACATTAAAGCGGATAAGGTGGTTTTATCTACACCCTTAATTCCCGATGAAAAAAATAAACAATTAGCAGAGTTATTAAAAGTTCCTCTGGATAAAAATGGTTTCTTTTTTGAAGCACACATCAAACTAAGACCTTTTGATTTTGCAACAGATGGAATCTTTTTATGTGGAACTGCACATGGTCCAAAAGGTATTGCTGATTCGATTAGTCAAGGACGTGCAACTGCTTCACACGCGTTAATTCCCTTAATTGCTGGAGTTGTAGAAAATGAACCAATTATTTCTAATGTAAATCCCGCGTTATGTATAGGTTGTAATAGATGCGCAGAAGTTTGCAGCTTTGGTGCTATTGGGGTTCCAATGGATAGCAGTAAGATGATTTCTGAAGTGAATCCCTTATTATGTAAGGGATGTGGTGATTGTGCGGCTGAATGTCCAGCAGATGCTATTAAAATGAGCCATTTTAGCAATGAACAAGTTGAGCCAATGATTGTTGAAGCTGTAAGAGGTGATTTTGTGGATGAACGCCCAAGAATTGTAGCATTTCTCTGTAATTGGTGTAGTTATGCAGGTGCGGATATGTGTGGAGTAAGCCGATTTCAATACCCAACTAATGTAAGACCAATAAGAGTAATGTGTTCTGGAAGAATTCCAAAAAGTTTTATTCTACAGGCATTTTTAGAAGGAGCAGATGGTGTTTTTATTGGAGGCTGTCATATCGGTGATTGCCATTACATTGCAGGAAATCATGATGCACTAAGAAGAGTTAATGAGATTAAAAATGTAATAGCAAAATTGGGTATTGACCCTGAGAGATTTCGGCTTGAATGGATTTCTGCGAGTGAAGGTAAAATTTTTGCAGAAGTTATGAACGAATTTATTAATGAAGTAAAAGAATTAGGACCTTTAAGCCCTGAGGTGAAAGCATAAGATGGCAAAAAATCAAGATATAATTAAATCGACAGATTTAATGTCTGATCTAAGATATCAAATAACTAATCAAATCGAGGGTAAATCTTTATTAGCATGTATTCAATGCGGGGTTTGCAGTAGTGGTTGTACGGTATCACAATATATTGACTTACAACCTCATAGAGTTGTGGCATGTCTATTACTAGGTTTAAAAGATAAGGTTTTAAATAGTAATGCTATATGGTATTGCTCTCTATGCCATAGATGCACAGAACGTTGTCCGAAAAGTGTAGATTTTTCATTTATTTTAGCATTGGTAAGAAATATGGCTGTCAAAGAGGGATATATCCCACCAGAGTATGAGGTTTCTATAAATGCTGTTCTTCAACATGGATTCACAGTTCCATATTCCGGAGATATGAAGAAAACTATTGATAGGAATAGAGCGAAATTTGGATTACCAGAAATTATTCCACCCAAATTAGATGAATTAATTTTTATAGTTAAAGAAACAGGACTTGAAAAGACACTTGAAGACGCAAAAAAAAAAAAAAAAAGAGGTTAAAATATAATGGATTATGCATTTTTCTTGGGATGTACAATTCCTTTAAGATATCCTCAACTAGAGGCAGCTACAAGAGCTGTTTGTGATATTTTAGGTATAGGGTTAAAGGAGATACATGGTGCAAGCTGTTGTCCAGAACCAGTCGCAATACAATCATTAGGAATAGAGACATGGCTAACTTTGGGTGCGAGAAATCTAGCTTTAGTGGAGAAAATGAATTTAGATGTATTAACTGTTTGTTCTGGATGTTTTGAAACTTTAAAAACCGTTCATGTGATGTTAGGAAAAGATAAAAAATATTTCGATATGGTTAATAAAATTTTAAATAAGATTGGCTATGAATATAAAGGGACTTCGAAAGTATATAACATTGCAGAGATTCTTTCTGAAGATGATATAATACAAAAAATAAAAAATGCAGTTAGTTTGCCTTTAGAAGGAATAAGGTTAGCCTCACATTCAGGATGTCACTTAATTCGACCTAGTAAAATCTTAGAATTTGACAATCCTGAACGTCCAGAATTAATGAATAAAATTTTAAGCGCTTTAGGTGCAGAAGTTATTCAATATTCAGAAACTGTAACATGTTGTGGCTATTGTGCAAGATTGAATGAAGAGATTGGAGATGATCTATGTGAAATTAAATTTACAGATTTGGAGAAAAATAAAGTTGAAGCCCTTATAACCGTTTGTCCTGCATGTACATCACAATATGATTTACATGAAAGAAAAATAAATCGGGATAGAGAAGAAAAAATGGAGATTCCAGTTATCCATTTACCAGAGATTATGGCTCTAGCATTTGGAATCAATCCAAAAAGTGAAAATATGGACATAATGAAAAGAGCAATTAGACCAAGAAAATTACTGGAAAAATTGAAAATAAAAATTTAAATTATTTAATTTGTTGTATGAGTAAAAAAATTTAATCAAAATAGAAAATAAATTTTAGTAAAATGATTTATGAGAAATAAACTAAAAACGTGATGAGAGATGATAATTACAAAACTAAAAGATATTGATGAGATTTATGAAATGATTAAACCATATTCAAAGATTCTCATCGCAGGTTGCGATGGTTGCTGCCAGCCTCCAAGGAGTATTAATGAAGCAAAAGTTTTAGGTCAAATGTTGGAACTTAAATCAAAAATGAATGGTAAAAATTTGATTTGGAAAGCAATCACTGTATTACGCCAGTGTGATGACAGGATTGTCGGCACAACAGTTAGACCCTATATAGATGAATATGAGGCAATTGTGTCACTTGCATGTGGATTAGGTGTTTCTATGCTCAATAGGATTTTTGAGGATACACTTACTTTTCCAGCCCAAGACAGTATGTTTGGAGCTTCTGAAAATCACGGGGATAATCTTTATGAGCAATATTGTGATACATGTGGAGAATGTCTGCTCGGTGAAACAGCAGGAGTTTGTCCAGTCGCCAGTTGTGCGAAGGGACTCCATAATGGACCTTGTGGTGGTCAAGTTGACGGTTTTTGTGAGGTAGGAGAATATAAATATCCTTGTGCGTGGATACAAATTTACGAACGATTAAAAAAGTTTAATAGGTTGGACCTTTTTAATAAATTTAGACCCCCAAAGGATTATCGACTAATGACATCACCTGGTCATTTGGAGTTAATCCAAGAATATACCAACGCAATAGAAGAAGAGGAGGGGGAGAAATAAAATGGGAAATCGTCCAGCTTTCAGTAATCTGATGAAGGAAATAAAAACTGGCAAGTTTGTTTTTACTGGAGAGCTTGAACCAACCAAAATGGTCGATATAAGTGAAATCATTCATTCGGCAGAAGCAATGAAAGAGTATGTTGTGGCAGCTAATGTTACTGATGGCCCACAAGGAATGGCATATGTTAATAGTTTAATCCCATCATATTTAGTTCAAGAAAAGGTTGGTCTTGAAACAGTATATCAGATGACTGTACGTGATAGAAATCGTATTGCATTATTTGGGGATATTTTAGCCGCCGCATGTGTAGGGATTAAAAATGTACTTGCTCTAACTGGAGACCATAGTGCTTTAGGTGATAATCCAGGTGCGAAGCCTGTCTTTGATTTGGATTCTACCCAATTTGTCTATCAATTAAGCAAAATGATTGATGAAAATACAGATGTATACGGAAATGAAATTGAAACTGGAAAAGTTGAGATGAATGTAGGAATTGCAGCCAATCCAAATGCAAGTCCCCGGGAAGCAGAAATTCTTAAAGTTGGAAGAAAAGTAGCAGTTGGTGCAGATTATATACAAACTCAAACTGCATTTGATATAGATGATGCAAAAGATTTTATTAAAGAATTGTCACGATATAATTGTCCAATTTTACTAGGATTATTCCCATTAAAAAATTACGGCATTGCTTCATATTTTAACCAATATATTCCGGGAGTTTCAGTGCCAAAAGATTTACTAAAAAGTTTAAAGTCAGCAAAGAAAAGTATTAAAGATAAAAAAGAAAGAAATAAAAAAGTCGATGAAATAAATCTGGAATTCTTTGTTCCCTTTATTCGTGAGATTAAAAAATCAACGCCAGCCGCGGGAATACACTGTATGGCAGTTCATTATGAACGTTTATTCGAGCCCCTACTGAAGGATTTTAGGTAAAACTAATGAAGTCTTAAAGTTCAAAGCAAACGGAGTGTTTTCCTTAATGTTAAAAAAACTCGATAGAATGGATAGAAAAATAATCGAAATGCTTTTAGAAAATTCGCGTCGTCCTTTCAGGGAAATAGCGGATGTGGTGGGGCTTTCCGAATCCACAATTAGAAAGAGAGTTATAAAACTTCAAGAACATGGAATCATAGATAAATTTACAATTCGTTTAGGGGAGAACCTCGATGAAAAAAAAATTCATGCATTTATTACGGTTCTCCCAAAATCCGAGAATCTAAAAGATTTAATAAGGGATATACGACCATATCCAGAATTAGCCGAGATCTATTCATTAGCGGGAAAATGTGGTTTATTAGTCAAGGTGAATGTCTCAGATCTTACAGAACTTGATGCATTGATTGAGTCATTCAAGGCAAGAGGCGATATAGAACAAGTAGAATCCGTTTGTGTAGTATTACGTCGAATTAAGGAAGATAAAATTTCTTAATAATTTTTGTTTTTTATTTTTATAGGTCATGTTTTAAAAAAAATAATTTTTCTTAAGATTAGTTAATATTATGGAAAAATGGTATAAATCTGAAGGTGAAAATATTCTTAAGCAAATAGGAATTAAAAAAAGACAAAAAATATTGGACTTTGGGTGTGGTTCAGGTGTATATTCAATAGTTGCATCAAAAATTGTTAATTCTAATGGCAAAATTTATGCTCTTGATAAGAATAGAGATAAAATCAAGGAATTAAAGCAAAAGATAATCTCTTCAGATATAAAAAATATTGAAGTTATTAAAACATCTGGAGAAGTTAATATTCCTATAGAAAGTAATAATCTAGATGTTGTTTTAATATTTGATGTTTTTCATTTATTAAATAAGACGGAACGGAATAAATTATTAAAAGAAGTTTATCGACTTTTAAAAAAAGGAGGTTTCCTATCTTATTACGCAACTCATATAGGAAGTCATGATATTGATTTAGATGAGGTGTATATGCAGATGGTTAAATCTCATTTTACCTTTAAAGAAAAATTCCAGAAGCCTATGGTTCATTGGGGTTCAATTGAAGATGGATTAATATTCAATTATTACAAGATTTAGCCTATATATTATTTTTATTTTATTTTATTTAGCAAAATAATAGATTTAATTTATTTTGAATATTAATTACATTTGAATTCTGAATTTCTATTAATATAATATTTGGTGAAAAATAGATCAACCTAAATGCTATAGTAAGTGAAAAAGACGAGTTAGTTCTTATAGAATTTCTGGATCCTCCAGAGAAAAACAACCAAGACATTTTTCTCCAACAAATTGAAAAAATCACAAATTCTGTTGATGGAATAGCAATAATAGATGAAAATGTAGAAAATCGGTTTTCATTAGCTCCACTTTCTACTATTGAATTGCTTATTAAAGATTATGAAAATCTAATATATGAGATTAATTTAGATAATAGAGATATAAATGTAGCTATTTCAAATATTTATACTGCGAATGAGTTAGGTATTAAAACCATTATTTTTTTTAGTGAGAAATTAGACTTAATTTCTGGGGATTTACTTGATATAGTATCAGAAATCAAATCGGATTTAACAAGCGATGTATCAAATATTTGTTTTGGTTTATCTTTTGACGAGATTACCGAAGATACAATGTTCTTTAACGATTTAAAAATCGCAGGATTTGATTTTATCCTTTTACCTGAAAATTATGAACCCTCGATTTTCATTCCATTCATCCAAGAGGCGAAATCATTAGAATTATCAGTATTTATCAAACTTGGCATTTTTTTAGATGCGCAACAGGTAAAATTTGCTCAAAAATTTTTAAATCTAAACATTCCAGATGATTTATTAAAAGAGATGAAAAATTCAGAAAATCAATTAAATGTAAGTCTAAAATTTGCAAAAGAGTATATAGATTTTTTGAGTATTCTTGAAATCGATGGGATATTTTTAATTATACCTCAGGAGAAAAATCTATTAATTAAAAAGTATTTATTTAACAATTTTGATTAATTCATATTAAAATTAAATAATGTAAATTAAAAAATGGAATTATCCCAACTTTATCAATTGCAGGAGCATACATTAGGGATAAGTTCTTTAGCTTATGATGAAGAAAAGGGGATTTTATATAGTGGATCGTTGGATAAAACGATAAAAATTTGGGATTTAAATATAAATAAAGATAATTCTATTGGAACACCAAAACTATTAAATTCTATCAATGCACATAAGAAATGGATAACCGATATACTTTTTATTAAGAAATATTCGACTCTTTTTTCATCTAGCTTAGATAAAACTATAAAAATCTGGGAGAATAAAGCAAATACATTGTATTGTGATTTATATTTAGAAAGTCATTTAGATTATGTTCAAAAACTTTTTTATCTTGAAAAATCGAATCAATTAATTTCTACTGGATTTGATTGTCAAATTATATTTTGGGATCTTAAAGATTTCCACATCTTATCAAGTATTGACAAATATAATTCTCCTATTCTTTCAATTTCTTGCACAGAAAACGAATTAACGTTATTTTTAGGAACTTTTAACTCTAAAATAATACTGTGGGACTTGAAAATGAATGAAGAGAAAATGTTTCTAAGAGGAGGAGGTCCTATTATGGATCTTAAATTTATATCGAGTCAAAATCTCCTAGTTGGAATTGACAATTATGGAGGATTATTTGGTTGGGACATTAATAATGTTAAATTATTAATTTCTAAACAACTTAAAGAACCATTAAATTCCCTTGAGATATTTCAAAGTGATGGAAATTTTTTTTTAATCTTGGGAGGTACCAATTTATATATTTATTCAATTTCTCCGTTTCAAGAAATTTTTAAAATTCCTGCTCATGAAGATAAAATTAAATCCATAAAATTAATTAAAATTGATCAATACAAAACTCAAATGCCTAAATATTACATTATAAGTGGGAGTATAGACAAAACCATTAAAATTTGGCAATTAAAAAATGTTTAAATCGTCAGAGTCAAAATAAGTTTTTCCTTAATTTTCTCTTCTTGATGATATGACAAAACCATATCTATAACTGTTCCTGTAGATATTTGTGCAGGACTTGTGGGTTGAATATTCAAAACCTCAAAATCAATTTGTCTTTTAAAACCAATATTGATTAATATTATATCATTTTTTACCAATGGCATGTCTAAAAGCTTCTTTCTTATAAATTTAATAACTTTTTTTGTTGGTTTAAAATCTAAATCTACTGGAGTTAACTTAACATATTTAGCAGTCTTTTTAGGAAAAGTTTGAATTCGAATGAAACCATTAAGATTAATACCATACTTATTTCTTATCTTATATGGAAGGCATATATTATTTTCTTTATAGCCATATGAAATTTTTTTAATCTTGCATACGGTTGCCCTTTTTTTTCCAAAAATTTTAATAAAATCGCCTTTATTTAGATTAATTTGCTCAGAACTTTTTATTTTTAGTTCGCAAAAACTAGATGAAGAAAATGTATCAAATCTAACAGGAGAAACTAAAACTGATATTTGTTCATTAAAGCCCTGAAACATTTCAATACTCATTTAATATATTAAATAGGAGATCTAGATTATATTAATATTAATAAAAATTATAGATAAAAAAGTAAAAGAACTTAAAAAAATTTTGTTTATTATTAGAGAATTTCTCTCATTTCACTTGCTAAGTCTTTTGCATCTTGCTCAGATGATTCTAAAATTTTGAGAAGTCCATCAGTATCAACTAATAATCCTGCTTCAATTAATCTTTCTAAACCAATAGTTGAGTTAAGTCTTTCTACTCGCTGTAAATGAAATATACTTTTACCTAAGTTGCTTTTTAACTTTCCTTTTTCACTATTTAAAAGCATATCTAAGATTTCTGGACAAACTCGTTCGCAGGTGTTTTTTGAAACATATCTAACTAAATTGAAAATTTTAACTTTCTGAATTTCGGTTAAAACACTTTCAATTTTTGGTTCAACTTTTTGACTCATATTTTTTTTTCACTCAATTATTATTTATTTTTTCTAAAATTATTAAGAATAATCTAGTATTTAAAGCTTTTGGAGCAGAAAATTGATTAATTTCTAATAAATCATGAAGTTTCTTGATTTTTGTTCCTTTTTCATTCATATTTTTGATTTTTTCATTTCCATAATTTGATTATTTTGTATAAGAATTTCGTATTTTTGAAAATCCACATATTAAACAGGATTATCTTAAAAAATAAGATTGAATACTAATAAAATCGATAAATTATAACTTGATATTATATTAAGTGGTAAAAGAAGAATATTCAAATTGAATTTAATATAAATTGTTATAAATGGGAAAATAGTGGTATTAAAAAATTATTCCAAAAAAATTTCAATATATATGAAATTATTCCCAAATTAGTCAGAAAAGTAAGGAAAAAGAAATGAAATCGGAATGAAGAATATTCTTTTTGGATTTTTTTAATACCATTTTTCCTAAAAATTGCATAAATGTTAGTTTTTTTATTGATCAAGATCAAAAATTTTCATTGATGTTTTTAAAAACGGTAATATATGAAACTAGAAAAACAATTTATAATTTCAATTATACTTTATTTTAAGGAATACAATAGAAGAAAAATCAATTTATATGATTATAACTAGTTTAATAAATTCATTCTGGCAGATTTATAATCTTAAAAAATTTAAATTGATATTGATAATAATATTTAAATCCCCTTAAAGAGAGAAATATATGAATAAAAAAATGAGTAAAATAATAAAATTAGAACAAATTAAAGAAATTTTGAAATCAATTGATCCGATACAAAAAATTGAAGAAGGATTTGTTGCTTATTCTCAGGGTAAAGTAGTAGTACCCCCGATTGGTGAAATGATTTTTGAGAATCCTCCGGGTGATTGCCATATTAAATACGGATATATTAAAGGAGATGACTATTATATTATTAAAATTGCTGCTGGTTTTTACGATAATCCAAAAATAGGGCTCCCCGGATATAGTGGGCTTATGCTGTTATTTAGTCAAAAAACAGGAGAATTAATTTGCATTTTACTTGATGAGGGGCATCTTACCAATGTGAGAACTGCGGCTGCGGGTGCAGTTGTAGCTAAATATATGGCTCCAAAAAAGGTTCATCGAATAGGAATTGTTGGCCCTGGCGTTCAGGGAAGAATGCAGCTACAATATTTAAAAACTATTATAGATTGTAAGGATGTTATTGTCTGTGGCATAACACAACAGGAAATAGATGCATACAAAAAAGATATGAGCCCATTAGGTTATAATATTAAAACGACTTTAAATACAGAGGATGTAACTTCGACTTGTAATCTTATCGTCACATGTACGCCTTCAAAGACTCCGTTGATATATGCGGATCAAATCCAGAAAGGCACTCATATCACAGCTATGGGATCGGATACTCCTGAAAAACAAGAGTTAGATTCCGCAATCTTAAAAAAAGCAGATAGGGTTATAGTTGACAGCATCGATCAGTCTAAATCACGTGGGGAATGTTTTCGTGCAATGAAAAATGGTATGATTAAAAAGGAAGATTTAATTGAATTAGGAGTTATGATTTCTAATAAAACATTGCAACGTGCTTCAGATGAAGAGATTACCGTTGCAGATTTAACCGGAGTAGCTGTTCAAGATATTCAAATTTCAAAAGCAGTATATGAAGCTTTATTTTCTAATAGTTAGGAGTGATAAAATTTTATAATAAATTAAATTGAGAAAAAAGAAAAAAGAGAAAATTTCATGAAATTAGAAGAATTTATGCTTGAAAGAACCCAATCATTATGGGAAAATACAGTTAAATATAATTTGACTGAAAGTGGTGTTCACCCTTATTCACTAAAAGAGTTGTTAAACGAAGATGAATTAGAAAAAATACTTACTATGCGACTTGGATATGGTCAGACAAATGGTCCCATAGAATTAAGAAAAACAATTAGTTCTTTATATCCTGGGGCAGATTTAGATAATGTTTTAGTGACAAATGGTTCTGCTGAAGCAAATTTTTTAACCATATGGAGCCTTTTAGAACCAAATGATGAATTAATATTCATGTTGCCAAACTATATGCAGATTTTTGGACTTGCTCGTTCTTTTGGGGTTAATATTAAACCCTTTCATCTAAAAGAAGAATTAAATTGGCAACCTGATATCGATGAATTAAAATCTCAAATAACACTCAAAACAAAAATGATTGCCATCTGTAATCCGAATAATCCCACAGGGGCCGTATTAAGTAAAGAAGCAATGAAGGCTATTGTTCATTTAGCAAGAAAGGCAAATATTTGGTTATATGTTGATGAAATATACCGTGGTGCAGAATTAAGTGGTAAGGAAACACCTACTTTTTGGGGACAATATGAAAAAGTTATTGTTAACGGCGGACTCGCTAAAGCCTATGCGCTTCAAGGTTTAAGGATTGGTTGGTTGGTTGGACCAAAAAAGTTTATTGAGAAAGCATGGAGTTATAGTGATTATACAACTATTGCTACAAACCTTATTAGCCAACGAGTTGCAACTTTAGTTTTGCAACCCGAATTAAGGAAGAAAGTATTAAGTCGTAATCGAAAATTGTTGAGTGGAAATTTAGGTACTTTAGTGGAATGGGTTAAAAAACATAAGGATCTCTTTCATTTTATACCCCCGCATGCAGGAGGTATGGCATTTTTGCGGTATAATATAAAAATCAATTCCACAGAACTCTCCACTAAACTCAGAGAAGAAAAGGATGTTTTTGTTGTAGCCGGCGACTGTTTCGGGATGGACAACTATATACGCCTTGGTATTGGTTCTGAAAAAAAATATTTTTTAGCTGGTTTAGACCTAATTGATGAATTGTTTCGAGAAATTAGTTGAATTATTAAGAAGATGGAGAAAGGATTTTCGTTTTTATTTATTGGATTCTAGCTTATTCCTATTTACATTTTTTATTCTTGAAAAAAAGTCTTTTGGAGGAGTTGCGTTAAATAAAAAGATATCCGTTACCGTTTTTCTAAATTCTAAATCGTTTTCAGCCAATTTAAAAATTGTATTTAGATTGCTCCCCTCTTTTTCATAATAAAAATCAGGAAGTGATCGCTTTAATTTAAAATTCCTAATTATTTTTTTTATATTTTCATTAAACTTGTATTTTTTTAGTGTCTTTTCTGAGAAATCTTATATTTCAAAAGCATTTACA
>JAHLWE010000261.1 GCA_019058135.1 Promethearchaeota archaeon
TATTAATTATACTATATTTTTTATTTTTAAATTCATTAATACTTACACTTGAATATAAAGCTCCACTAGGATAAATTTCTTTAGAGTTTACTATAAATGTAATGGCCAAGATAAAAGAAAATATGGATATTAATATTATTATTAAAAGGCTTAAAAATAAAGAACGTCTTTTTTGAAATAAAAAGGTTTGGCCCATGTCTTTCTTTGTTAATCCCAGATCGCTTCCTATTTTATAAAACTGGATTAATTTCTTAAACATCTCAGGAGATTCACATCCAATATCAAATTTTCATTTTATTTATAAAACATTCTATAATATAAATTTTTATATTTTGAAATTATTGAATTAACCTTCCACCTGATTGGAGGTTGGTCATATTTAAACATCTGATCCTCAATTGCTCTTAAACAATAAGGATTATTATAATAACTCAATGCAAAAGATGTACCTAAACAACCACTCTTGCATTCTTTAACCACATCACATTGGAGACAATAACCTTTTAAATTTTCTTTTCTAAAAAATTTATTATAACTAAATGCTCTTGGATTATTTAAAATATCGAATAAACTTTTATTTCTTATATTTCCTTCAATAAATTCATCTGATAAAGTTAAACAACCTTTAATATTTCCATTACTCTGAATACCTAAGACAGAATATCCTGCTTGACAACCAATCCATGGATCTAACCCGAGATTAGGTATAAATCTTGAAAAATATCCAAAACAATGAGCGCCTATTAAAGGTAATCTTTTAGAAGTATATTTTTTAATATTAATTGCGATAAATAAAGCTAAAGTATAAAATTGTTCTCTTGAAATAACTAAATCTCTAGGAAAACGTCCTATTGGAATGGCTATTTGAATTTGCCATGCAATCTTTCTATCAATTAATAATTTTTTTATTAAGTTTATTTCGTTAAAGTTTAATCTATTAACAGTTGTGATAACACTAACAGGTAAATTTTCTTTTTTTAATAGGGTTATTGCTTTTAGGGTTTTATTAAATGCACCCTTTATACCTCTAAGATAATCATGGGTTTTAGGTTTACCACCATCTAAACTTAAAGCTACACAATCTACATCTAAATTTTTCAGTTTTTGAATTTGATTGTGTATATTTAATCCATTAGAAACAATCGAAAGTTTCATTTTGTATTTTTTAATTTCCTTTGCGATTTGATACCAATCTTGTCGCACAAATGGTTCTCCACCCATTAAAGCGATACCTTTATACCCACATGAATATAAATCATAAACCAATTCTAAGGCTTCTTTAGTACTTAATTCATCAGACCGAGATTTACCTGCGTCTGAACCACAATGAATACATTTGCTGTTACACTTTAAAGTAATTTCCCAAACAGCACATGCATGTTTAATTCTACGATATATCTGAGAAATTATACTTGACATATTTAAATCACAGATTTTTTTTGCGTTTCATAAAAATTACGTATTTCTATGTAATTTTTTGATTTTCACCATTCGATTTCATCTCCAATTTGTTTTAATGGCCAAATCCAGTAAGATTTTCGCTTTTTAACTCCTTTTTCTTTCAAATCTTTAAATAGTTTGATTTTTTGCTCCTTTATTAATCCATCTGGGTCAAATAAGATTTTTCCATCTTCCATGCAATCTAAAATTAAATCAGCTTTATGTTGTATTAATTTTTTAAAAGAAGATTCTGTTGTCCAAATCGAATCTATACCAGATGATGCTAATCCTATTAATTTATTTTTAGTCTTAATTAATTTTAAATGATCTTCAGGAATTTCTTTATCATAAAAAATCACTAATAAATCAATATCACTTAATTTTTCATTGGAATTAATTGCTTCACCCCTAGCTAAAGACCCAAATAGTATAATCCCCTTTATTTTTTTATCTGTTTGAAATAATTTATCCAGGTATTCATCCATCATACTATAAAAAAATTCATTATTAATAAAAGAAAGATCTATTTTCATTATCTTAACTCTCCTAAGAATTCTTTTATTTGAGACAACTCCTCAAATTCCTTTTCAGTTATTTTGAATGATTCTTTAAGTAATGTTAAAAATAATTTAATTATTTTTCCCAGATTTTTCAGAAAATATTCAATATCACCAATAGAAGAATAAATTTCCTCAGCTAAGATTAATTCATCTTTTTTAAAAATTCCATATCTCGTTTTGGCACCCTCATCTTCAAAAATCTTTGAATATTTACAAATTTTTTCAATTAAATTCTCAGTTTTATTATCTAAACTTAACATATCCTCTTTTCTAAGAATATTTTTTAGGATCCGAGTTGGAGTATGTGTTTTTTGAATTTTTATTCCCATTAAATTTAGAATAGATTTATTTAATTTCTCTACGGCAAATTGACTTCTAAAAGCAATATCGGCAAAATCTTCCGTTTTAAGGTCCTTTAAAACTCTTTTTATATCATGTATAGCTGAAATAATCCACTTTCTTGCTTGGGTGAAATTAGTTTCCATTCCTAATCATTATAAAAAAGATTAATTTCCTTATTAAATATTTAATGTTCTAATTAAATTTTATAAAATAAAAAATTAGTTATTTCTCGTAATTAAATTAATTTTTCATGGAATACTAATTTTAATTAACATAGCAATAATTAAAAAAAAAATTAATTGAGAATTATTATGAAAGATCAAAAAGAAAAATTAAAAAAGTATATACAATATTGGAACGACCATAATTCTTCACATTTGGAAAAATTAAATGTTCGAATTGAAATGGCAACTGAAATGGGTTTAAAAGAAGTGGCTGAAAAAATGAAAGAAGCGGTTGAATTTATGGATAAAGCTAATAAATCATTATTAGAAGCATTTAAAATGGTATAATATTGTAAAAATATTTAGCATTAATGTCTATAATATAAATGGTTTAAGATTCTTTAAGATAGAGATAAAATATTTATTAAGATTAAACAATTTATAATAATAGCATTGGAATAGGAAAATATTAAAAAAAAGTGCCTCAGTTGCTTAGCCTGGTAGAGCGTTGCCTTGGTATCAAATCCGTAGGTTTAAACAGAAAGGCAAAGGTCGCGGGTCCGACTCCCGCCTGAGGCTAAATATTCGAAGAAGTCGGTGTGGCTAAGCTTGGTTAGTAAAGCGCTAAAAAGCGTTAGCGCCAACAAGCGCCAGACTCATAATCTCTTATAAAGAATTGGGTCAGAAAATAAGACATCTGGAGATCGGGGGCTCAAAAAAAAAGCACTTCGCTTTTATTGAGTAAATCCCCCCACCGACACTCTTTCTTTCTTTTAAATCAATTAATATTTTCGCCAACATAGATATCTTTTAATAATGTGGCATCAATTTTTTTGTTATGTATAAATTGAATAAATTAAACTTCTCTAAAACAATTTCAAGTTCTCAAATGGGTGTAGAAGATAATAACTCTGAATGGTTGGGTATTCCTAAGAATTTATTGATGGAATGTGCAGGTTATTCATTCACTCAAAAGATTATTGAACATTATAATTTGAAGCCATATCAACGAGTTATTATATTTTCTGGACTTGGTAATAATGGTGGGGATAGTTTTGTTATTGCCCGTCATTTATCGAGTATGAAAATTTATATCGATTTAATTTTAGTGGGAGTACCTGAGAAAATAAGAACGGAGGAATCGCGATTAAATTGGAATATTATTCAAAATTTAAGTTTAGCTATTCAAATTAGAGTTATAAAAGATTCTTCTGAATTTAAAAAGCTTCAAGTAGAATTAAATAAAATTAAAATCGACTTAATAATTGATGGACTGCTAGGAACTGGCATTAAAGGAAAGATACGAGAACCAATATCTTCTGCTATTGATTTAATTAATGATTTTCAATCTCAAGGGAAAAATATAGCCTCTATTGACGTTCCCTCTGGAATGAATCCAGATACTGGAAATATTTTAGATAAAGCGGTTAAAGCTGATTTTGTTGTGACCTTCCATAAATTAAAAAAAGGGCTGAATGAAAACACAGAATATATAAAAAAAGTTGAAGTAAGTCCAATTGGAATACCGCTTGAGGCAAATCTTTTTGTAGGGCGTGGTAATTTATTACCAACAGTTAAGATGCATCCTGAATATTCTCACAAAGGCGAAAATGGAAAAGTATTAGTAATTGGAGGGAGTAAAGATTATTCTGGGGCACCCGCATTAGCATCCCTAGCAGCAATTAAAATAGGGGTAGATTTAGTTAGAACATTTGTACCTGAATCAATCTCAGAAATTGTAAAAAAATATTCTCCTAATCTAATTGTAAACCATGGGAGTGGAGATTATATTTCTATTGAACATTTAGCTTCTCTAAAAGAATTGATTGAATGGGCTGATGCAATTTTAATCGGTCCAGGAATGGGGATTAACAATATTACTCAAGAAACAACCTTAAAAATATTAGATATTTTATCTGAATTAAATAAACCTTGTGTTATTGATGCTGATGCCTTGAAATTAATAAAAAACAATCTTAAATTGATACAACGTTCCAATATTATATTAACACCGCATGAAGGAGAATTTAAGATAATGACTGGAGTATCTCTACCTCCAATGGAAAATTTTATTGAAAGGTTAGAGAATGTATCAAGAGTCGCAAAAAGATATGGAGCGACATTTTTAGTTAAAGGGAAATATGATCTAATATCTAACGGTATTGAGAGAAAAATTAATCAAACAGGATGTTCCCAAATGACCGTAGGTGGAACCGGTGATATCCTTGCAGGATTGTGTGCCGCATTTATGTCTGTAAATAATAGCGCTTTCAACTCAGCATGTTCAGCGGCTTTTTTAAATGGATTAGCTGGAGAATTGTGTTTAGAGGAAGTTGGAGATTTTTTCACATCCCTCGATATGATAAATAAGATTCCAGCAACTCTAAAAAAATTATTATAAAATTGATTAATATCCAATCTATTTTACACGTAAAATTTTATATATTTTTAAATTATTATAATAAATAGTAAAGAATAAAAAAATAAACACTATAAGTATAATAAGGGTTAGGGTTATAATGGTTCAAGTCTTTAAAATTTTAGATACTGGGGAAACTGAAGAAATTAAAGATACTGGGAGTCCAATTAAGGATATCCTAGACAGTTCTGAAGTATATATTATAATCAGCGAACATCGCGATAAAACAATTTGGTTATGGAAAGGTGCAAAATCATCGGTTAGAAGAAAATTTATAGGAGCCCAGAAGTCGCAGGACATTCGAGGGCAGGTCGGAATGCAATATTCAGTGTTTCCTGTAGATCAAGGCGAGGAAAAACCCGATTTCATAAAAGTTATTGGTGGCAATCCCAGTGAAGGATTTGCGAGAGAAATTAAAGATGATAGTGCTGGAATAGAGACTCATCCTTTAAGGCAAAAACAAATTTTTGAACCACCAAGACCAGCAGAAGGGATGAAAATAGGACCATCACCTCAGGCTCAGGCTGGAATAGGACCTTTATATACTGGAGAGGAATCCCTGTCTCGATATTTAGAACCAACTATTGTTGATTTTAAATCTGTGATGCAAAAATTAGAAGAAATTGCTACTCCAGAAGGGTTCGAACGAGAAATGATAATTATTGGCTCCCAAACCTTTGCAGTTATCGAAAAAGTTCAAACATTTTTGGGCAAAAAACAAGTTGAGAAGGTTATAGAGCGTATTAGTTCAATCCCCGAAGGTGTTTTTTTTGCTGAAGGTTATACGCCTCGAATTTTATCAGAAAATGGAAAAGTATTGGCCATAGAATTTTTAAAAAAATCAAATAGTAATGAAAATAATAGTCCTAATAAAAAGAATATCTTGAAAAATCAAATAAAACAACAATTAGGTTCATCTTAATAACAGGAATTAAAATAAAAGATATTTACAAAAAAATATTAAGTTATTTTAATTAATATTTCATAAAATTAATTAAATTTCAAAATAAAATCTAATAATGAGTGATTTAACACCACAAGAAGCTCAGAATTTATCCGAGTTCTTAGGAAATATCACCGAACATACTGATTTAGAAGCATTGGCGTTAGTTACACGAGAAGGTTTAAGACTTGCTTTTTCATGCGTATCGGGATATAATATCAATCCGGATTTATTTTCGTCTATGAGCGCTGTAGTTATGAAAAGCGGGGAAGATGCTATTCAGGCACTTGAATATAATAATTTACTTGAAGTAATTCTTCGAGGCGATAACGCCTTTATAATTTTAAGCAACGCTGGACGATTTTTCCTAATGGGTGCAAGTAGAGAGATTAAAGATTTAGGAAAAATAGTTTCGGTTTTTAGATATTATGCTAAAGAAATCTCTAAAAGGTATCCAAAATTAGCATAAAATTTCCTAATTCTTTAATTCTTTAAGGAAAATAATGTTGTTGCAAATCGCGCTAATCTTGTTAATTTTTTAATTTTTTTTAAAAGACACAAGACATATATTTCAAAATTTTATTAATAATGAGTAGAGGTCCGTTTAAAATTTTTTATTGATTAAAAATAAATTATAAATATAATAATTCTAACATTTTATACTAATGAATATTTATTATGTTCTAAAAGGAATAAAATAATGAGTAATATTTTGAAGGGTTAATCATGTCTAAAGAACCATTAATATTATTTGTTGAGGTTTTTGATTCAGATTCTGAGAAAGTAATTACCTCTAATGAGAATCTTGAAAAATTGGGTGTTAAGAATGGAGATATAATTGAAGTTATAGATATGGATACAAATAAAACTATACCAGCATTTATTAAGGGCTCTGCGGATGTTTTAGAATTCGCCGGTAAATTTTCCAAAATAATAATAAACAAATTAAACTTTAAAGGAGTAGAATTAGGTATTCGAGTAAAAAGTGATATTATGATCGTTCCTGAGCCCACTCCATCTAAAAGAATTTCAGTCCCTGAAACCCCTTCCGCAGAAATGAAACCACCTAAAATTGAATTCGAAATCGGACAACCACAACCAACAACGCCTCAAACACCTACTTATGCACCTCCAAAACCACAGGAACCAACTCCAGGAATTACTCCTCCACCCTACCCACCTGGATTAAATCCAACCCCTCCACCGCCGTCACAAACAGCACAAAAATATGA
>JAHLWE010000262.1 GCA_019058135.1 Promethearchaeota archaeon
GTATAACACTACCATTTTCTAATTTTACGCCCGTGGTCTGTCCTTTTTCAACAATAATTTTTTGGATTAAACTATTTGTATAAATTTTTCCTCCATTGGCAGTAATAAAATCTGCAAATGCTTTTACTAATTGCTCACAGCCACCTTTTATATAATGGTATGTAGGCAATTTACCTCCTTTAATCTCAAGGGGTATACGTTTATCAAAAGCAGTCTCTATATTAACTGCAGGAACTCCCAATCCATAGAACTCACTCGGCTTTATTACAAAATCTGCTAAAATTGCCAAATATATTGCCTTTATTTTAGGTTCTTTAAAGAAAAAATCCATAACTTGAGCAGCATTCCAATTCGTCCACTTCTTTACTTTTAAAAATTTTGGAAGTAGTTTTAGTTTTAGCCAAATTGATTTTAAGCCTTTTGTCCACTCTAACTGGTTTGCAATTGCCATGAGATTCATCATTTTATCATAGAACTCATAATATCGGTCTAATCCATCACTTTCAGAAGGAAATATTTTTTTAAGATATTCTCGACGCCAATATGGTCCTTCATATTCTTTTTGTCTCCAAATTTCAAAATCTGGAAAAGATTGCCCTCGATCTTCCCTAATTATTGTGATTTTTTCTGTTAATCCCAATTCTGCTAAAACTCTACCAAGTTTTTCATGAGGTGCTAAACCTTCTAGAAGAAGAGGTCCAAGATCCCAGGAATATCCGTCTTCGTGGATTGTTGCTGTAATTCCTCCAATCTCTGAAAACTGTTCGTAAATCGTAACATCATATCCCTCACGAACTAAATAAGCACCCGCGGTTAGTCCTGATAAGCCGGAACCAATTATGATTACTTTCAATTATTAATCAACCTAATTTTCTAATTTTTTTTTATTATTTAAAATTTTTTATGCGTAAAAAAAAATTTTACTAAGATTCTTCAATTTATTCTTATTTTACCCTATCGTTAAATTTATTTAGTTTCTAAATATTACTGAGCAAAAAATTGAAAAATGTTATATAAAAAATGCTCAAATATTTTTATATAAAAAATTTAAAATAAATTCTAAAAAGGGAAAAAATATGAAAAAAAAGAATCTCACAAGTAATTTAGATGATAGTGAGGCTTCAGTTTTAAAAGACATTACCATACGCCATGAATCGAATCGTTCGATGTTCTCGTTTGGTATGGCGGATTTTTTATTTGACATTTTTAACAGGTTTTTTGGGGTTTTTACTTTTTATTTTGGGAAACTGAAGTTAAATTAAATATATGGATTGTGGTACTTGGCTATATTATTTATTCTATCTGGAATTCTATTAACGAAACTCTTGTAGGATATTTCACTGATCGTACTAATAGATTTTGGAAAAGGTATGACAAAAGATTTCCACTAATCATAATAGGGGGAATCCCTGCGATTCTTACACTTGCCGCTATATTTTCTCCACCATATCTAGATCCTATAAGTGGAGTCTGGATTTATTTTGCATGGATCCTAATTTCTACATGCCTTTTCGAGCTATTCTTTACGATTGTCTCATTGAACCATTATGCATTGTATCCTGATAAATTTCGTATAGATACTGACAGGCGCAAAGCTGGTGGAATTCGTATGGCTTTATCTCTTATAGGGACCGCAGTGGGGTTTATGATTCCTCCATTGCTTATTACATACGGAGACCGCCAGTCATATACGAATATGGCTTGGATATTCGTGGGCATTAATATGATTATTTTTTTAACAATCATTCCAGGACATATCGAATCAAAGGAGTTGAGGGCAAGGTATGTTATAGAACAGGAAGAAAAAGAGAGAATATCCTTCTGGAAAACCCTTAAAATTGTGTTATCTCAGAAAAATTTTGTAGTTGTAATTTTAATATTTTTAATGGACGCAATAATAGGGGCAAGTTTAACTGCATCAATTCAATATGTGGCTAAATATCTTTTACAGGCGGAAGCAGAAACTTCTATATTACTATTGGCAGGATTTATCTTGGGTGCTTTAGGATCGCTTTGGCCTTGGCTTATCTTTTCTCAAAAAATCAAAAATAATCGCAAGATGTTAATAATAGGAGTCTTTCTCAACACTATCTTCTTGTTGCCATTCATGTTTGCAAAATCTTTAATTGGTATGTGATTTGTTGTATCCTACTCGGAATCGGTGGAGGAGCCCTTAGAATTGGCAGAAATCCCGTTTTGGCTGATACAATTGATGAAGCGACTGTAAAATCGGGACAACATATCGAAGGTGCTTTAATGGGAGTATACACATTCTTCAATAAATTCTCCCTTATTGCTCAAGGACTGATCTTTGTCTTTGTACACGAATTAACTGGTTTTGATCCGAATTTAACAACTCAAACTGAATTGGCGAATTTCGGAATTCTTCTACACACAGCGTTTATTCCCATGATCTTGACTTTCATTGGGTTTATTATATTCGTCAAAGTCTACAACCTCACTCCCGAAAAAACACAGAAAATTAAAGAACAATTGCAGAAATTAAAACTTTAATTTTTTTTTATTTATTTTTTAAAAATTGGAGTTTCCTTTTATTATATAGATCCTATAGTTGAGTTACAAGATATTAGATTAAGAGATTCAATTATTTCACAATTTCTGGAAAATTTCAAGAATTTTTACTTATTATCTGCTTTACTTTTTCTACTATCGCCGGGACAATTTCCGCAACATTTTCACTAATTCTAATATCAGCCGTGTTATCGTACGGAGTGTCTCCTTTATTGATTATAATCAACTTTGCTCCAGCTCTATACGCTATGGCGGGCATTTCTGCAGCTGGATAAACAACAAGTGAACTACCTATTACAAGAAAAACATCACATTTTTCAGTGTGCATTATAGAATTACGCAAATCCTCTTGTGGTAATGGATCTCCGAAATTTACAATTGAGTTTATTAACCTTCCTCCACAATTTGGACATGCAGGCTGTCCCTTTCTTATTCGTGAAGTGCGATAACCTTTACCCCATTTTTCTTGGTCCCATCCAGCATCTTCGAATGTCATTTTTTTGTTACATTGAAGGCACTTCATTAGAGTCATATTTCCATGTAGTTCTGCAAGTTTTTCGAGCTTAATTCCCGATTTATAATGCAGGCTATCGACATTTTGACTGATAAGAAAATCCAATTTATTTATATCTTGTAATTCTACAAGTGCGTAATGCGCAGGATTTGGATCAACCATATGCCAAGGCTTTGTGGTTTTAGGGGGAGGTAATCCTTTATCTCGACGAGTCCATAATCCATCAGGTCCTCTAAAATCTGGCAATCCAGATTCTGTGCTAATTCCGGCACCTGTAAAGGCTACAATCTTTTCAGATTCTGCAATCCATTTTGCACAAGTTTCAATTTTTTCTTGTAAATCCATAATTAAATCTTATTCAATTCATAATATAAATGAAACTACTTTGAAAAATTCCTTACGCAACCTTATTATACCTACTTTACCTAAAAAAATTTATAATATAAAAAAAAAATATAAAGATTTAAGAAAAAAATGAGTGATTCAAATATCATTTTAAAAATTATAGCAATAATTGTTTTTGTGGTTCTTACATTTTTCGGTGTGGTTTATATACTTGCATCCCCCGTAGATCCAACACAAACGGTTTTACGGTTGATAATTGGAGTCTTATTGATAATTATTGCCATTACTCTTTTAGTTATAATCTTACGTTTAATTCAGAGAACCAAGTATAAAATTGTTAAAGTTAAAGAACCTAAGGATTTGGAAGAAGAGACACGATATGTGCCATCTGAAATGATTTGTAAAAATTGCGGCACACCACTTGAAATTTCAGAGGAAATGAAGAAAAAAGAAATAGTTTATTGTGAGAAATGTGGGGAAGCGATTAAATTACCTAAAGATAAAGTGAAGTGGTGAGAAAGAAAATGAACAAAAAATGGTTAATTTATAGTAGTATTATTGGATTAGCAATAATCTTCATTGTTTCGACCAGTACAAACGCTAACGCTTATACGTATTCTTTTGATGTTGATTATATGAAAACAAATGTTTATATTGAACTAGATGGGTCTATTACAATTGAATATTGGATTAACTTTACTTGTCATTCTTGGGCAGATCCGATTAACGTAGTTGACATTGGCTTTCCGACTAATGATTATGATTTATCAAGTGTAAAAGCAGAAATTGATGGGCATGACATATATAGTGATAATATCAGAGTATCAGAATACATCGATATTGGTGTTGAAATACGGCTTACTGGGCATTATATTGATCCAGGAGAATCTGGTCAGCTTTATGTGATTGGAAACAACCCAAATATGATCTTTGGGGATTATGAAAATGAAAGTTTAGCAAGTGTTGAATTTTCTCCAACTTGGTTTAGTTCTAGTTTTTGTTCTACCTTTGAATATCTTGAAGTTAATTTTTATTTTCCTCCCAATTTCACAAATGGAAACGAAGTTAAATGGCATTACAGGGAATATGATAGCTACAGTTTCATGGAACTTGATGGCACCGATTATTTAATTTATACATGGACTGAAACAAATGTTCCAATGCAACAATATACATACGGGGTTTCATTTCCTAAGGATGCTGTAGATGTATCTAGTGGCTGGACGGCCGATCCAAGAGTAGTTTTATTTATTATAAACATGTTATTGACAATAAGCATAATCGGATTAATTGTTGGTTTTTCATATTTGACTTATCGATATATCAAAAACTATAAGAATAAATATTATCCACCTCGAAAACGTAAAAATCGAGGTGACTATATTTGTGTATTTATAGTTCTTGCTCTCTTCAGTATATTTTTCTATTTTATTTTAGCGGGTACTTATGGTAATATTGTAATTATTATTTCGTTTTTCGCTGTGATAATTGCTGGATTTGGAATGATAGGATATTTAATCTATAAACTTATCGGTGGAAGAAGATTTCCTTATAGCAAACCAGAAATTAAAATTCAAAGTGTAGGGGTTAATAAAAATCTTACAGTTGTAGAAGCGGCTATTATTAAGAATACTCCTCTGAATAAAGTCCTTTTTTTAATAATTTTTAGCTTGATGCGCTCAGGTCATTTGAAAGTCATTGAAACAGACCCACTAAAGTTTGAAGTTATGTCAATAAAAGGAATTGGGAAAATGAGATCATATCAGCAAAAATTTTTAAAAGCGGTGGAAACTGAAGGACCAGATAAAGGTACTGTAAAGAGGAGAAAATTGGAAACATTATTAGTTGATTTAATAAGAGCAGCTTATAAAAAAATGAGTGGATATGAATTGGATGCTACAATCTATTATTATGATACAATGATTAATCAAGCATGGGAGACGATTAAAAAGCTACCTAATGAAATTGAGTGGGAAGATATTGAAAAGGAATATGATTGGATTGTTTTGGATGATCTATTCGAAAAGCGTTCTGAAAGATATCTAGTCCATCGATATTACTATCATTATCCATATTGGTATCCTCGCTATTATTGGTATCATTATTATTGGCCTCGGCATCATTACTCTACATATCACCCAAGTGCAACGGCCACTCGACTGCCTACACAACATATTAACATTCATACATTTTCAGATTCGATTGTAAGAGGAATTGAAAATATAAGCAATACAATTGTTAGAAATTTCTCAAATTTCGCTGAGAACATAGTGAATACAGTTGCTCCACGTCCAGCTCCACGCCCAGTTAGAGGTACAGGTAGAGGTGGATATCGTAGTGGTGGGGGATGCGCCTGCGCTTGTGCTTGTGCTGGGTGCGCGTGTGCCTGTGCTGGAGGTGGAAGATAGTGGAGGTAGATAAAAGATGAGTATAATAAAACCTAAAGGAAAACCAAAAAAAATCTTCAAGAAATTAAAAAAGAAGATATTACCAAAATTCTTTTTTGATGATTCTATTCCAAGAGTATATTCAAACATAATTGAATTTAGAAATACTGGATCTCATAAATTTCACTTAAGAATATTGAAAAATAGCAAAGGAATCCTAATAATTGATTCAAAATATGTTCTTTATTTAAATCAGTTTGCTATGATGTATTTCAAGGAATTTATTGAAGGAAAATCTTTAACTGAAATTCAAGAATTTTTCATAAAATATTTTCGGACAACAACCGAAGAAGTAGAAGAAGATTATAATACTCTTTTAAATAAAGTAGAATTTTTACTATCAGAGGAAGATGTTGATCCCTTTTCCCAAATTGGAATAGAAGCAAAAAAGCCGTTTAAAGCTTCAGAATTTCCATTAAGAGTTGATTTAGCAATTACATACAACTGTAATAATAATTGCGAACATTGTTATGTTGCAAGGGAACGAGATTTTCCAGAACTTGATACAGAGTCTATGAAAAAAATTATGGATGTATTATGGGAAGTTGGAATCCCACATATAGCCTTAACGGGAGGAGAACCAACAGTAAGAGATGATTTTCTGGATCTGATCGCATATGGCCAAGAGAAAGGTTTTGTAATGGGGATTATAACTAATGGAAGAAAATTTGCTGATAAAAATTTAGTAAAACAAGCAATACAAAAAGGTTTAGATTATGCTCAAATAACTTTGGAATCTCATGATAAAGAAATCCATAATAGAATGGTTGGGGTAGATGGATTTGATGAAACCGTTCAAGCAATCAAAAATTTTGAAGAAGAAGATATTTTCTTTATGACTAATACTACATTATGCAAGCATAACGTCGAAGGAATTAAAGATTTAATAAATTTCCTTCATGAATTAAACGTAAAGACTTTTGCTTGTAATGGATTAATTTACTCTGGTAAGGGAAAGGAGTTTGAGCACAGCATCGCTGAAGAAGAGTTAGAACCAATACTAAACAAAATAAATAATCGAGCTCGAAAATTGGACATGCGATTTATCTGGTATACTCCAACGCAATATTGTTCTATTAATCCAGTAGATATTGGTTTGGGACCAAAAAGATGCTCTGCAGCAAATACAAGCATTGCAATTGAACCAAATGGAGATGTTTTGCCTTGCCAATCTTACTATGAACCAGTGGGGAATATATTAAAAGATGACTGGGATGCTATTTGGAATTCAAAGCTGTTTAAAAGCATAAGAAAGCATGAATACATTGAACCTAAATGCAAAAAATGTGAGTTATTACGAATCTGTGGTGGTGGATGTCCATTATATATAGACCAAAAGAAAATAATCTGTAATGTTGCAAATTTTTAATTATCTTCTTTTATTTTTTTTTATCATTAACTAAACACTTATTTTATGATCGATTGGAATATAAGATTCAGCGAACAATTAAAGTGGACTTATGAATTTAGGAATCATATTTATAAGATAATAAATCTGGAGACCAAGACAAATCTTTTGGAAATTGGGTGTGGCACTGGAGCACTTCTGAAAGAAATTGGGAAAGAATTTAATCTAAATTTATATGGAATTGATATTGATGAACATCGTTTAAAGATTGCCAAAGACAATTTAAATCAAGAGAACATCAAGGCAAATCTTCAATATATGGATATTTTAAATAATAACTTCGAAGATGAGAGATTTGAAGTGATTATTACACATTATTTATTTTTATGGATTAAGGATCTTGAAAAATGTTTCAATGAAATTCATAGGATTTTGAAAAAAGAAGGTATTCTATTAATACTTGCAGAGCCAGATTATGGAGGGGTTATTGAATCTCCAGAAACAGGTTTAAAAGAGGCATTAATCTCAAATTTGAAAGATAATGGAGCCGATCCTGAAGTGGGGAGAAAAATGAATCAATATTTTTCTCAAAAATTCGAGATAGTTGAGCGATATTGTATAAGTGTTCCTTGGATTTCGAGTAAGAATAAAGATAATTTATTAAAAGAACTGAAATTTTTTGAAAAAATTTTAACTAATCATAATTTTAAAAATAAAAAAATGAATGTAGCTATAAAGAATGACAAATATTTTCTTTTTATTCCCATCTTTAGCTATATTTTAAAAAAATAACTTTAAATTTGATGAAAAATTTACGTTATGTATAAGCTTTCATAATGATAAAAGCTTTGAGATTGATCAAATTTGGAGAAAAGAAATCTAATTATAACAAGTATAATAGTAGCCGCTGTGATTATTGCTGGAGTCAGCGGTGGAATATGGTTTATTACGCAAATTGGGACAACATCTGATACTTCCCCTCCTCTACAAGATCTCAAAATAAAATATTGGGATGGAACTGAGAAGTCTATAAATGCTTCAACTATAATAGATTTAATTGAATCTGGAGATCTAACTCAAATAAAATTTGAGGATTTTGAAACAATAGGACAAGGATGTAATATAACTGGTGTAAATGCCGTAGAATTATTTAATTATTTTGGGTTTCATGCTCCTTGGAGTGTAAAGGTTTATAATTATTCCGATAATCTGGATACAGATGTTGGAGTTATGATTAATTCCGATGGAAATATGGTAAAAAATCCTCAAACAACAAACCCTCTAATTATTGGAATAATGGCTAATGATGTCTGGTTAAAAAATTCTCCGCTAGGTGCTGCCTATGGAAATTTTTCATTATTTGGAGGCGATCTTAATGCCTCTACGGCAATTATGAACATAACTCGTATAGAGATTACATCTGAGTGGGTAATTCCTGTTTATGTGAATGGAATTTTAGATTATACAATAGATTCGACTAAAATGATGGAAGGAGTCGGTGATTATAATACATACCATTGGTGGTATGATGACAATGGAACGGAATATTTTGACTGGAATTGCACAATAAAGGGAAGGACATTAAAAAATTTCATAAAGGAGATGAATATTGTGGGAAATTATAACATTACATGGAATTGTGTAGACGGATTTTCTTGGCCAAGATCAGGATACAATAATATAGACATTGAGTCAGGATTGGTGGAACCATCTATTGTCAATTGTACTTTGAATGCAACAACTGGAGATTGTATTCCTGGCACCGGATTTCTGATGCCAATGGATTCAATTCATGCCCCAGAGGGCAATCTAATGTGGATTGTGAATGCAGAGATTCAGCATCAAAAAGTGGGTTCTGGAAATCCTACGTCTTTAAAACTCGTTGATGGTGGTCCTTATAAGTTAATAGTTCCAGGGCAGGAAAAAAAAGGTTATAATAAATGGCTAACTAAAATAGATATTGAGTTATAGAAAATTACAAAATAATCGTGATGGAATAATGGCATTCTATAAAAAATCTCTACTCCTTTTTTTTTTATTAATTTTAATATCTCTTATAATTCAAGCTGTATCTACTTCTATAATTATAGGATCTTCGTGGCCTGGTGAAGGAGATTGCCAATATTATCATAATACTATTCATTTAGATGCTTATTATGACCCAAATGCGATTATTACTCTTGATGGTCGGGATAATGAAGATTTTTGGCATGTTCCTGGGAAAAATAATTCCATATTGATACCCGTTGCCTCTGATTTTTACTCTGATGATTTTTTTGTTAGGTACGTTAATATGTCTTTTGTCCATAGCGATACCCACTTATTTATTTTGGCTAGTTGGGAGGATTCAACTCCGCTGAGTAATTGGGATCAATTTTCAATGTGTTGGAACATAAATATGTTAAATTATACCGCGGCATTTTACCAAGGTATGAGGACTGGTCCGTATGGAGGAGGAGATGTGGATACTTGGCAATGGGGGTATCGGATAGGAAAAGAAAACGGTTCTTCATATAACGGTTATGATACTTGTTTTGGAGATGATGGTTGGTATCCTCACAATTCTGAAATTAGTCAAATAGAAACAGGTATGATTTATGGAACCTGGTTTAATGATACAAATCGTTATCAAATAGAAATTTCCCGACCATTAACAACTGGTGAGCAATATGATGTTCAATTTAAAGAAAACATGATTTTTGAATTTACAATCGCTATATTGGATAATGAATATGGTACAGGAGAAGGTGAAGATCACGCAATATCGTGGATTTATGCTTTATATTTTTCTGAGTTTCCAACTCCATTAATATCAGGCTATAGATTAGGTTTTACTTTATTGATTTTGATTTTTTTAACTGGATTAATTATAATTTGGAAAAAGAAATTTATACGCATTAAGAATAATTGATTTTTATTTATAAAAATGAATAATTCAAAACATAGAATTAAAGATTTTTTATCAAAAAGGAATATATCTATTTTTATTTTATTTGTGATAATTATAGGTGCATCAATTGGTCTAACAATTTATAATTTACAATTAGTAGAAAAATATACTAATGACGGCTCTGAAATTACAATTAAAATATACGGAAATGTAAAACGAGAAGTTAATATCACATTAACTCAGTTGAAATCCGATTATCAACAAGTAATAAATCAAAAATTTTATTTTATTAATGATTTTGGAAGTACTTGGAGTGACAATTATTCTGGGGCGGTTATTTGGGACATTTTTAACAAAGAAGATTGTTTAAACCCGAATTCAACAAGGTTTCGGTTTGAAGCAAGCGATTTATATACTAGCAGAAATATCCTTTTTTCATTAGTTGAACAAAATCCTGAATTGGTTTTATTGGCATATGAGAGAAACGGGATAGCCATGGGAGGAGAACCGGATAAAGGCCCGATAGAAGGAATAGTGAATAGAAGTTTGTTTCTGGATTGGAATACTATATATACTGCAAAACATGTGGTTGCAATTAGAGTATATTAAAATTAATGGAGGTTTTACTCTGTGGAAAAAAATCTTGAAGACACAAAAGAAGAATTTAAAAGGACTGGAGTAGAAAACTTAGAAATTGAAAAAAGTAAATTTGGAATTTCAATTAGGACCTTAATATATGCAACGATTTTTGGGACTATAGGAGGCATTATTTCAAGTGTAATACCATTTAGTCTGTTAGTAAAAGTGTGGTATCCACTTACGGGCGGGACCCAATTAACTTCTGCTCATCACATTATATGGGTTGCTATTTTTTACGGATTAACAAGAAATAAACCCGGTATTCTTATCTCTATGCTTACAAAAGGAATATTAGAATTTCTTATAACAGGTTCTTATGGAATAGTTATTATAGGAATAAATTTATTAGAAGGTGCTTCATTACTTGTAGGTTTTTTTATTATGGAACACCTTAATGAAGGCGATTCAAAATTAGGTTGGGGGATTGCAGGTGGAATTGGAAATATAACTCAAGTTCCCGTTTTTTGGTATATTTCGGGAAAATTATTTACTCTTCATATTTCTTTATTCATATTAGCAATGATTTTTGCATTTTTATCAGGTGTGTTTATAGCTGGTTTATTAGGTAAAGTTATTAAAGACTACCTAATAAAAGCAGGTGTACCTATTGCAGCTCAAGCCATCTTTACTATAAAAACAAATGAGATTATAAATTTAGATAAAAGTTAACAATTTTGAAAGAGATATGTACAAACAAAACAATCTTGCCGTAGAATTTGATGGATTTACGTTCATATATGGAAATGATAAAAGTAATAGACCTGCAGTAAAAAATATATCATTCGAATTGGAAAAGGGAAAGACTCTAATTCTTGCTGGTGGTAGTGGAAGTGGTAAATCTACAATATGTAATGCTCTAAATGGGATTATCCCTTTTAGGCAAATTGGGTTTATGAAGGGAGATTTAAAAGTTTTCGGTCTAAGTGTTTGGGATCAAAGTTTAGCTGAATTATCTAAGACAGTGGGACTAATTGCTCAAAACCCCGATGAGCAATTGGTGACATTTACTGTTAGAGATGAAATCTCATTTGGATTAGAGAATTTAAATCTTCCGAAGGAGGAAATAATCGAAAGAGTTGATAATATCGTAGAATTTATGAATATTGAGCATTTAATCAATCGAGATATTGATGATTTAAGTGGAGGAGAAAAGCAAATCGTTGTAATCTGTTCCTACCTGGTAATGAAGCCTAAAATCTTAATTTTGGATGAACCTTTTGCCTTTTTAGACCAGAAATCTTCCACTTTATTATTGAATCGATTAAAAAAACTCTATCAAAATAAAGAATTGGATTTATCCCTAATAATTGTTGAACATAGATTATCTAAGGTATTAGATATTGCTGATTATTTGTTAGTATTAAATTATAATGGAGAAATCGCACTTAAAGGTTCAATTAATGATCTATTTCGAAACCACTTCAATGATTTAAAATTTTGTAATTTAAGAATCCCTTGGATTCCAGATCTTTTTATATCTGCCTTGGAAACACCAAAACGTGAAATTCCGTTGTTTTTTGATACTGCTATTGAAATGATTAATAAAGAAACGAATAGGAATCTGGAATTATTGAAAAATAGACTCTATGAAAATTTTATGAACCATAAAAAATATTCTGAAGGAATGGAAGGCGAAATTCTTTTAGAACTTAAGAATATATCATTTAAATACCCCAACCTCAATAGAATGGCTTTAAATAATATTTCATTAAAAATTTTTAAAGGAGATTTTATTGGATTAGTTGGTCATAACGGCTGCGGGAAAACAACATTGCTTTACCTATTAGCGGGATTATATAATCCATCTAATGGTCTAGTTTATTATAAAGGAAAGAATCTTTTAGAAATTGATTTTTACGAATATGCTGAAAAGATAGGATTTATTTTCCAGAATCCCGAAAATATGCTATTTAAGAATACAATAAGAGATGAGATTCTATATGCCCCAAAAAATTTTAATATCCTAAATCAAATTGCTGAGGACAATTTAGATCAGTTAATGAGCATGGTTGGAAATGTTGAATATGATCGAAATCCATTTAACCTTAGCTGGGGGCAGAAAAGGAGATTAAATTTATCTTCGATTTTTATTTATGATCCAGAAATTATTTTATTAGATGAGCCATTCATAGGTCAAGATCAAAAAACAATAGATGAATTAATAACAATACTTTATCAGGAGCAGCAAAAAGGCAAAACAATTATTATAGCTTCACATGATTATCATTTACTACTAAATCATGTGGATAAAATAATTGAGTTAGATAACGGTAATTTAATAGAATATGAAGAAAATTATTCATATTTCCAAAAATATCAAAGTTTAGGGCCAATCTCTTTACTAAATATTATAAATAAAAAATTAGGTAAAATCTAAAAAGATATGACTAAAAACAAAAAACCAAAAATTAAAAGGAAACAATTCAATTTAGATAAGACAAGGGATTTATTTTCTTATGTTCCAAACAATTCTTTTTTGCATAAATTAAATCCCTTAAGCAAATTGTTTTTCTTGATATTATTTACAATTTTTGTATTATCAATCGAGAGCTTGATTTTTCTTTCAATCGTTTTTGTATTAACCTTTTTTCTAGCGTTGTCAAGCAAAATGTCAATTAAATCTATTTTTTATAAGTTTAAATGGATTCTAATCTTAAGTCTTTTTTCTATAATCTTAAATATATTCTTTAACGCAATACCCAGTGAAGAATCTCAAATCTTATTCTATTTATTTAATCTTACTTTTTTACCGATTAGAAGATTGGCCGTTTATTATGCATTAAGGAACGCATTATGGATCCTTATCTTATTCTTATCTGCAATAATTTTTACCCATACAACTTCCATGAAGGATTTTGTCTACGCATTGATGAAAACTGGCGTTTCTTATAAATATAGTTTTGCTTTTATGGTTGGACTTCGATATATTCCTTTAATACAACAGGAGGCAAGAACAATCGGACTTGCTCAAAGAGCAAGAGGATTTGGAAGAGAAAAAGTCAATACAATAAAAAAAGCGTATAATTTCATAAAAGAAAGGCTCATCACAATTCTGGTCTCAATTTTAAGAAAAGGAGATATCACATCAATTTCAATGGAAAATAGATGCTTTGGTTTATACAAAACTCGAACCAATCTGATAGAAATTCCTTTTAAAAAGAAGGATGTTATTTTTGTTCTCACAATTGGAGCATTTTTTATGTATTATTTATTAAGTCTCATTTATTTTATACCATCTATTCAATTTCCTTCCCTTTATTCATTATTTTTTACATAATTTTTTTAATACGCTAGATTATAAGAATAAATTTTTATACTATAGTGATTATAATCATTATAGTAATTATAAGAGAAAATTAAAAATGGCAACTACAATTCAAATCTCTGAAGAAACCAAGAAAAAATTATTCATTGTTATGAATCAACTCGAAAAGATGGGGGGGCAGAGGGTTACATATGATGAAACTATTATTTATTTGCTTGAAAATCAAAAAACCGAAGTAAATAAAGAGGTATTTCTTAAAAATATTAAAAAATATCAAGGAATACTTAAACCTGGCGAAGGTAAAGTATTACTTAAAGAATTGAGGAAAGAAGATTATGAACGAGAAAAAAGATTCTCAACTAACTTCAATCGCAGTTGATACTGGGGTTTTAGTTGAATTCCTTGAGGATTCGATTTTAGGCAAAAAATTTTCTCAAAAGGTTTTAGAAAATCCTCAAGTCAAGATATTTTATATAAGTCCTCTAGTTGATATGGAACTTAAATATATTTTTTGTCGTCGAAGCGGATTTCAGAATGCGATAAAGTATGCCTCAGAATTTTTAAAAGATTTTATAATTTATTCAGAAAGCGAATTGAGAGATGAAGCCTCTCATTTGAAGTGCAAATTTCCAATTTCTATTGCTGATTGCTATTCTCTGGCAATTGGAAAAATAAGGAACATACCTGTTTATATGAAAAAAGAAGAAGAAATCGACAAAGTATTAGAGGAATTATTATCTGTTGTTAAAATAATATACATTGATAATTTAGTATGAAATTCCTTTTTTTTATCGTATTTCTATGTGTAAAACGAATTCTATTACTATCTTGTTCCACTTTTATAAAAATATTTAGATTTTTTTTTAATTAATCTAATTATAAATGATAAGCGATTAGATATTTATTTAAAAACCTACTTAATATTTTTATCTTCTAATTTTTTTTTCCTTTTCTCTTTTTTACTTAAAAGCATATGTTCTCGTGCTTCCTTTAAATAATCTTTTGTCACATTCATTTGTGTTTTTTGAAACTCTTGTATTCTTTTGGAATACCCTTGAGTTGTTTTTAATATTTGTTTTTGATATTCACTTATAGCTTGTTCAACTGTTAAAAACTTTAGTGTCAAAGGCTCCTTTTTCACGATTTTTCTTAAATCATCTGAGAATGAATTAAAAACACTAACTTTCCCACCACAACTCCCATCTTTAAAAGAAGATTTAAATTTTTTATTAAATATTTTAGCAATTTTCCGAATTGCGTATTTAATTTCAGCATCAGTAACAGATGTCTTAGCGTTTATAGCTACAACAAATAATACATGTTTAGTTAATTCAAATAAAATTTTACGGCTTGATAATTGAATATGTTGTATTGCATCTGTGAAAGCTTCATTTACAAAACCTAATAATGCCGATAAAAAACTTGTAATTAAATCGGTTGAGATTCCTTCCTTAGTAAAATCACTATAAATTTCTTCAAAAAGACATATTCCAGACAGATTTTCTAGAATCCATAACCCTTCTATTAAATATTCAGCTTTATTATTTTCTCCCATGATTTTTCAAATTAAGGAAATTATATCTTAATAATCTATTTTATAGTTAGGAAATTAAACTCACTCAAACTTTGGTTAAATAAATCTCAATTATATAAAAACAAAATACCTTTACAAATCTTTCTTTAATTACATATTTAAAATCTAGTTGATATAATCCTTCGAGTATTTTATTAAAACCAATTTTTAATTCAAAATTATTAGCAGATTATTATATTTTTTTAGATTTAGTTTTTATATCAGTAATTTTAAAGATAAATAAGGAAAGAACTTCATTTTCAATTAATTTAAAAATAAAATAGTGCGAAACTAATATGAAAGGAAAATCTTATATTTATTTATTATTACTTATTTTTTTTACTTCAATAATATATCTTAATCCTTCTGTCTCTTGTACCGAACTTGAGTTAAGTCAAGATGGAGAAATAAATGCAGGACAACAGGTTATTAATTATTTCCGTGAACTTTTTGAGGAGGATTGGAGCAATGGATATGCATATGTGCCAGAAAATGATGGATTAGGCTTTGGGGCAAGTTGGGATCGTTATGGAAGTAGCTATGAACCATTTCCAAAACAGGAATTTATTAATAAAACCATGAGTATAACACCCATTTTATCTCCAGATAATTCTGAAACAAAAATAATTGAATTAATTAATAGCGCTCAGCAATCTCTTTACATAGAATTTATGTATATTTATAATACTTTAACTGATTTAGTTGATGCTATTGTTGCAGCGAATGATCGTGGAGTAAATTGTTGTGTGATTTTTAGAGAGACCACAGATCCAAAAGTAATAGGAACAGCAGATGCATTTGAGAGTGCAGGAATAACAGTAAAAACAATAGACAGCACTTCACCACAATATTTTAATTTACATAATAAAGGGATTATTGTTGATGGAAAAAAGGTTTTAATATCTTCAATTAATGGCTCACCAACTAGTCTAAAGGATAATAGAGAAACTGCAATATTGATTGAGAGTGAAGAGGTTGCTGGTTATTATACTACTCTTTTCAATCATGATTGGAACGTTGCAGATGATTATAATGGACCTGGACCAAGCAGTGCATCATCAAATCTTAAGGTAAATTCAATTCAATTATCAACTTATACAAATCACTTTCAAGCAACAACTTTCACGGGAAAAATGACCGTCTCTTGTATTGCAGCTCCGGATAATTGTTATGATGTAGTCGCTTCATTAATCAATGATGCAGAAAATTCAATTGATCTTAGTGTCTATACATTATCCCAACCTTATTTATTAGGAATTATGCTTGATAGAATTGCTGATGGCGTAAAGGTACGACTTTTGCTTGAAAATGATACAGTAAGTTCATATGAAAAGGCATATAATAGATGGTCTTTATATAATTTAACGGTGCTTGGAATAACCGATAAGAGTGATCCAAGTAAAAATAATACTGCACTAGGCTTATGGGCTTCAGAAGATTTTACTTTTCAACATTGCAAATATTGTATTATCGATAATGACACCTTAATTATAAGCAGTGGCAATTGGGCTCGAAGTTCTTGTCCAAAACCACAGGATGATGGAGATGTTGATGGAAACAGGGATTGGTGGTTTGCAATATATGGTAATGGTGATGGTAATGGAAATGGAGAAGATATAGTTATTAGTGGTTATAATATATTGATTCTTTTAGCATCTATGTTTGCAATTGTTGTTTTTTTAAAGAGAGAAATAAAAAAAGGTCTGAAATAACCAAATTGGCAATTGATGAGTCTTTAATGAAAATAGTGTATATAAATTTTAAAATTACTAATTTTTTTTTATTTATTTTCAAAAATGAATTTTTCAGTTTCTTCTTGGGTAGTATCCGGCATAGGGCCAAAATGTTGCACTTTCAATGCACCTACTGCATTTGAAAATTTTCCAATTTTTTCTAGATCCCAACCAGCTAAATAACCTACAATAAATGCACCTCCAAATGAATCTCCAGCACCAGTTGGATCGATTTCATCAACCTTAAATCCTGGAACATATATCTCTTCTTGTTTGGTAAAAATTGTACAACCCTTACTCCCTTGTTTTAAAACGACTATTTCAGGACCTAATGTTAATAATTTTTTGCATGCCTTTATTACTCCCTTTATACCTGTAAACATTTCCGCTTCTTCACCACTAGGAAGAATAATTTTACAAGAATCTAAAACAGGCTGACAAATTTTTAAAATAATTTTAATATCCAGCATTTCTGGGCGTAAATTTGGATCGAATGATATTACAACATTGGGGTTTTTTTTCTGTGCAATTTTTATTGCCTGATAACAGGCTTCTCTAGATTTTTTACTAATGGATAATGCACTGCCCATTATGTGCAAATTTTTAATTTCTCTAAAATATTCTTCTTTAATATCATTAGGGGTCGTTTCTCCAGCAGCTCCAGCAGCGAAGATGAATTTTCTCGAACCATCTGAATTATATTGATTAAATGCTATTCCAGTTGTTTTTTCCTTTTCAATTCTAATTTGAGAAATATCTACTCCATCTAGGTTTAATTTTTCAATAATACAAGGGCCAAATTCATCATCTCCAACAACTCCAATAAAACCAGTAGTAAAACCAAAAGGCTTACTCATCCTTGTAGCAGAATCGATAAAAATAGCGGGTGCGCCACTTGGAAA